>JBMTPW010000121.1:0-6038 GCA_049444115.1 Ilumatobacteraceae bacterium
GGCGCTGCCCTTGCGGGCGCGACTCCGGCTGAACTCAGCCAGTGGTCATGTGACCTGGGCGACACCATAGACACATTTGTCACCGTGTGGGAAGTGGATGTTCAGGAATTTTTTGCTTGCACAGTGCACGAAAACCCTTGCGGGCACTGCACAAATTCACGAACGGCCGAGTTCACGCGATCGTTCGACTGCAGCTCGGACGGCCGCCCGAAACGCGTCGGGCACTCCCTCGGTTTGCAGGACGGCGATCCCTGCGGCCGTGGTGCCTTGGGGTGAGGTGACTCGTTCCCGCAACACCTTCGGCTCGTCTCCTTGGGCCAAGAGCGCAGCGGACCCCACGAAGAGCTGGCGCACCAACCCTGCGGCTTGATCGCGATCCAGTCCCACGTCCACGGCGGCGTCGATGAGGGCCTCGGCCACCAGGAAAAGGTACGCCGGTCCACTACCGGTGACTCCAGTGATGGCGTCGAGGTCGCTTTCAGGTACCTCGACAACCAGTCCCACCGCTCCCAGGATGTCCCTGGCCCAGTCCCGATCGGCCACTGTGGTGTCGACCCCCCCGGCAATGGCCGAAGCGCCCTGACCCACCAGGGATGGCGTATTGGGCATGGACCGGATGACCGCCACTCTCGACGCATCGTCAGACGATGCGACCGCGTCGACGGCTGCTTGCAGGGTCGCCAAGGTGACCCCGGCGGCAATGGACAAGACGCGCTTCGCTCCAGCGGCCACCGCAGCGGCCGCCGCGGCCGCCGCATCGGGTGGCTTGACGGCGATCACCGACGCGTCACAGTGATCGATCGATGCAACGATCGCCGATCCCGGGAACATCTCGGCCAGCACCGCTCGACGTTCGGCCGAGACTTCGACGATGGCCAGACGGGCTCTGTCGACGCGGCCCGAACTCACCAGTCCCTGTGCCAGGGCTGCGCCCATGTTTCCGCCGCCGATGATGGCGAGGGTGCCGGTGCTCTTGGAACTCACGGTCTCACGCTACTTGTCGGATCGGATGCCGCCAGCAGAACCATGACGAGACGACCGCTCGCAGCGACATCCGAGGAGGTGAAGATCCCGAGACGGTCCCATCGCCGTCGATCCCGCCGATGGGACTTCCCGATCGCACCGGCGGGATCAGGACAATGTTGAGACGAGGATGGGTCGGCGCGGTCACCCGGCCAAACGCGAAGCGAATCCGATGGCCAACAACGGCCGGAAGACCTGCTCCACATAGGCGTACATCGAGCCGATGATGCGATCCAGCTCGGCTTCGGTCAGACCGTTCAAGGGTCGATCGCCCCGCAGGAACACGGCGTCCTCTTCCCCGATGGAGAAATGTGCGCCGATCAGGGAGTCGTTGCGGCGCAACAAGTTCTCGTTGAAGATCTCCACGTTTTCTTCCGGAGCCGGCATCACATACGTCTCGTAGCGCAACGTGCGCTGTCCGAGAGTGAGCCACACGGTGATGAAATCCTTGGATTCGCCTTTCATGCGCACATACCAACGGGCCCGGAAGGCCGGATCGGGTTCGGCATGATCGATGGCCACGATCCCGGTCACTGGGTCATCGGCGATGTTGCGGGCCAGCATGCCCGCCAACCATTCGTCGATCCGGCGCTCGAGAATCGCCAGCGATTCGTCGTCGAACAGTTGACTCACGTGCAGCTGACGAGAGAACGCGAGGTGATGTCGGTGTAGAGCCGACGTAGACGGGCCGCTGCGAAACTCCAGGTGTACCGGCGACCCCGGGCAGCTGCGGCAGTTCCCATGGCGGCGGCCGTCGCCGGATCCTGCAACAAGCCCGCGGTGTACCGAGCGAACATCTCCGGATCGCGATCCGGGACCAGGAATCCGGTGGAGCCGTGATCCACGAGCGACAACAATCCTCCGACGGCGCTGGCCACCACCGGTGTTCCGCAGGCTGCGGCTTCGAGGGCCACCAGACCGAAGCTTTCCGAGCGACTGGGCACCCAGACCGCATCAGCGGCTCGGTAATAGGTGGACAAGATGTGATGAGCCTGCGGCTCCACGAAATGCACTTGATTCGACAATCCGAGTGACTCGATGAGCAGACGCACCCGCGCCACTTCGGTGTCACCGTGCAAACCGCTTGCGCCACCGACGACGTAGAGCGAGGCATCCGATCGATTCAGTGCGGCGAGGGCCTGCACCGCCACGTCCACGCCCTTCAAGGGCTGAATGCGTCCGACGAAGAGCAACACCGGTCCGGTTCCCATGCCAAGTGCCCGACGAGCACCGCTCTTGTCGCCTGGAGTGAAGAAAGCGTGCTCCACACCGGGGGCCACGATCTCGATGCGACCCGGTGGGTCGCCGTAGAGCCGACGGAACTGCTCTTCTTCTTCGTCGCAGCTCACACAGATCGCATCAGCACAACCGATGATTTCGGCTTCGGCCCGTTCACGCCGTTCGGATTCCGGATCGCCGCCTTCAGCCTTCACCCGGGCCAACGTGTGGAACGTGGTCACGAGCGGAATGTCCAGTTCGTGTTTGATGGAGTGCCCAGCGATACCCGACAACCAGTAGTTGGCGTGCACCACGTGGGCCGGTTGACCCTGATGCATTTCGTCCAGGACGAAATCGGTGAAGTCGGGGATGACCGATTCCAGTTCTTCCTTGGGCAGATCGAAGCGACCGGCCGGAACGTGCACCACCCGATGATTGGGTTCGACGAAGATTTCCCGCGGCAGACCGTGACGCCATTCGCGGGTGTAGGTGGTGACTTCGACACCAGCATGGGCCAAACCGGTGACCAGTTCCCGCACATAGACGTTCATGCCACCTGAATCGCCGACACCGGGCTGCGCCAATGGGGAGGTGTGGAAGGAGAGCATGGCCACTCTGGTCACAACGAGCAACCTACCGGGACGGTGTGGCAGGTGAATCCGCCGAGGTGGCGGATCAACTCTCGAGGAGCGAGTCCACCGAGGCGTCCCCGCTCTTGTAGCGATGGACCAGTTCGGCGGTGAGGGCGTCGATCCGCCCGAAAAGAGCATGACGAATCTCGGATTGGGCGGCCTCGAAAGCCCGCAGCCCGGCATCCAGCATCTCGAGGGCCACATCGTCGAGATCCGACATGTTGTCGAATCCCAGGCGATCACAGAGGTCCTCGAACTCCTTCAGCAGTGGATGGTCGGCGGCCACATCGGTGTCCCGGGGAGGACGAGCCGAGCCGGTACCTGGTGCCGGACCCACACCCGAGCGCACGATGTCCTCGAGTGAGATCTCGCCGGTGCCGTCCCGGCGACTGGTGCGGACGGCGACCACGAGATCGATCCGGCCCTGCGCCAGACGCCGCACGAAGGACACGGCATCTTCACGTTGGCGCAAGGTCTCGCGCAACGAGCGCAATTCGGACAACGGCAGGGTTGCCGGATCCGGTTCGGCGCCAAGATCGGTGTTCGACGAATCACTCATGGTTCACCACAGATTATTCACCGGAGAAGATTGGCCGGGGTCATCGACCACGATGACCCGCCCTCATCCACCGGACACCGGTGGGAGTACGGCAACCTCATCGGTTTCGCCCACCGGGGTGGATCCGGGTACCGGCTCACCATTCACCCAGATCCGGCACGTCGGCAACAAGGCAGCGAAGTCCGGTCCGTAGCGATCCACGGCGATGGCGATCACATCGTCGACCGTCAAGGTGGTCTCATGGTCGGAATCATCGGGACGCACCGTGTCCACGGAACGTCCGGCCACTTCGCGAGCCCGTGCGAACAGACGAAGTGTTGCCACGGGTGCGAGCGTACCGCCAGTACCCTTCGACCCTGTGACGACCGGCGGAGCGACATCGGAAACGCATTCCCCGATCACTCGCGTCTTGATCCTGCGCCATGGTCAAAGCGAATGGAATGCCCTCGGGCGATGGCAGGGCCAAGCTGATCCGCCGCTCACCGATCTCGGCCGTCAGCAGGCGCACACTGCAGCCAGATTGATCGCCACCGAATGCCCACCCTTCGACGCCGTGGTCACGAGCGACCTCGACCGGGCTCGGGAGACCGGACGCACCATCGCCAGCGTCCTCGGTTGCGATGTGCATCATCTCGATCCCCGCTGGCGCGAGAACCATGCCGGCGAATGGCAGGGATTGACCCCCGAGGAGATCCGCGCCCAGTGGCCGGGCTACTTGGAGAACGACCGTCGACCACCGGGATTCGAAGCGGCATCGTCCACCGTGTCCCGGGCTCGAGCCGCCCTCGACGACATTGCGTCCCGTCATACCGGTGGATGCATTCTGGTGATCTCGCATGGTGGGGTGCTCCGTCTCCTGCAGACCGAGTTCACCGGATCCCAGCAACGCTTCCCGAATCTGTCGGGGTCCTGGTTCGAACACGCGCCCACCAGTGGGTGGACGATGGGATCCCTGCTCTTTCCTCTGCGACACGTCAGCTTCGACGGCACCGTGGAGTGACCGTGACCGCGAAGCGCCCGCATCCCTTCCACATCGAAGTCGTGCGCTCGAAGCGGCGACGCCGCAGTGTGAGCGCCGAACTGGTGGGCACCACGTTGAAGGTGTCCATTCCCGCCTGGATGACCCAGCGCGAGGAAGAGCGCAGTGTGGACGAAATGGTGCGCCGCTTCACCCGCTTCGTGGCCACCACCGACATCGATCTGACCGAGCGCGCCAGGGCCCTGGCGTCGCGCTATCGACTCGCCGTTCCGGATCACATCGAATGGGCCAACAACTTGAAGGCCGTGTGGGGTCTGTGCACCCCCGAGGATCGTGCGATCCGCATCTCGGATCGGTTGGTCGGCTTTCCTTCATGGGTCTTGGATTACGTGATCGTCCACGAGTTGGCCCATTTGGAAGTGAGTGGCCACTCCCAGGACTTCTGGAAGGTGGTCAGACGCTTTCCCAAGACCGAGCGGGCCATCGGCTATCTGATGGCCAAGTCGGGTTCCGGATCGGAAGATCTCGAACCTGGTGACGTGTTCGAAGACGGTCACGTGCTCGAAGACGGACCCGAACACGGTGATGGTCACGGTGACACGGCAGTCTCCGGGGTTCCATCAGGCTCGGGCGGGGACCAGTTGTCACTGGATTTGACCAACAGCGTTTCTTCCGGCCAGCGAACTTCCTGACATGATTCCCTGACAAGGTTCTCGGCAAGAACTCCCCGAAAGAAACTTCTTCAGCACACGTCGCCGGATCGCCTTTCACCAAGACCCCTGTCAGAACCTGCCCATGCCCCTGCTCGACGAAACCTTCCCCGACGAAACGCGCCGGCACATCACTGCGGTCACCGTGGCGCGCCTCAACTCGAATGCTTGCTTCCGCTTCGCTCCGCCGTTCCTGGCCAGCATCTCCGATGACTTCGACATCTCTTTGAGTCGTCTCGGGGTGGCCCTGATGATCACCGAACTGGTGATGGGTACCGCTCCCCTCCTTGGCGCGGTTGTGGATCGCATTCCCCGCCGCACCGCCATGGCCGCCGGGCTCGCCGGCGTGACCGGCGCCTCCACCTTGGCCGCCGTCAGTCAGTCGGTGTGGCTCTTCGTCATCGGAATCACCCTCCTCGGTCTCTCGAAATTCGTCTTCGACATCGGCATGACGGCCTGGGTCAACGATCATGTGGACTACGAACGGCGCGGCCGAGTCATCGGCATCACCGAAACGTCCTGGGCCCTCGGTCTGCTCATCGGCGTCACCATCATGGGCCTCGTGGCTTCGGCCACCTCGTGGCGGTGGGGCTACATCGTCGGCGCGCTCAGTGTGGCGGTGATGGTGGTGGTCATCACGGTGCGGCTGGACGGCGGAGATGCACCCGGTTCTCGACGCCATCACGATTCCGAACGCCACCCATTGCCCCGCCGCGGACTGCTGATCGTGGCCGGGATGTTCTTTCTGATGGCGGCCAGTCAATGCATGTTCGTCACCTTCGGGTCGTGGCTCGCCGACGAATACGACTTCAGCGACGCCGCCATCGCCGGAGTGGTATTCGCCCTCGGTGCCTTCGAACTGGTGGCCTCTCTCACCAGTGCCCATCGGACCGACGTCTGGGGCAAGGAACGCAGCA
>JBMTPW010000122.1:0-6010 GCA_049444115.1 Ilumatobacteraceae bacterium
GGGGTGGGCCGGGTCGCTGAGCGACGCGCAGTACCGCACGTTCGTACTCCCACATTCGCAGCAGGTCTTCGCCGAGCTTGCTCGACGGCATCCAGGAAAACCCGGAATCCACTTCGGGATCGGCTGCGATCACATCCTCGAAGCCATGTACGAGGCCGGACCACGCGTTCTCGGCTTGGACTGGCGGACGTCAATCGCCGCGGCCCGTTGGCGGATGGGGGCCGATCTGGTGGTGCAAGGCAATCTCGATCCGGCCCTCGTCCTGGCAGGGAGTGCGGCGGCATTGTCGGGAACGCACGCCGTTCTCGCCGACAACGCTGGACATCCCGGACATATCTTCAATCTCGGACACGGTGTCGATCCGGCCTCGGATCCCGGGGTCCTGGCCGAGATCGTGACCTGTGTCCACGAGGCAACGGGAGCATCCTCATGACGACCAATCGCACAGCGGTACTCCTGATGGCCTACGGAACTCCTCGCACGCCGGAGGAAATCGAGCCCTATTACACCGATATCCGACGGGGGCGTCCACCCACACCAGAACTTCTGTCCGAATTGGTGGCGCGCTACGACGCCATCGGCGGTATCTCACCGCTCGCAGCGCGCACCGAAGCCCAACGCAATGCCCTGCAACTTGCGCTCGATGCCCTCGAACCAGAGCGATACAGCGTCAGTCTCGGTTTGAAGCACGCCGCCCCGAAGATCGAGGATGCCGTCGACGAAATCGCCGCTGCCGGATTCCGTCGCATCGTCGGTTTGGTGCTCGCCCCGCACTATTCGTCGTACTCGATCGGTCAGTATCTCGACCGCACCCGAGCGGCGGCCGAACCCCACGGCATCGAAGTCGTGGGCATCGATAGTTGGGCCACGGAACCGGCATTCGTGAACTTCTTGGCCGATGACATCCGCTCTCGTCTGCAATCCATGCCGGGCAATACCAAGGTGCTCTTCACCGCCCATTCCCTCCCCCAACGCATCATCGATACCGGCGATCCCTACCCCAATGAGCTGCGCGCCACGGCCGAGGCCGTCGCCACGGCCGCTGGTCTGGGCTCATGGTCTTCATGGGCCATCGCCTGGCAGTCGGCCGGACGAACACCCGAACCTTGGATCGGACCGGACATCTTGGAAGTCATCACCGACCTGGCCGAGAGCGAGGCGGCCTCCGGTGTGCTGGTGTGCGCCTGCGGGTTCGTCGCCGATCACTTGGAAGTCCTCTACGACTTGGACATCGAAGCCAAGGCGCTGGCCACGGAACGTCAGTTGGCCTTCGACCGAACGATCTGCGTCAACGACGATCCGGCGATCATGGCAGCCCTGGCCAGACGTGTCGTGGCCGCCGCGGCCGACTTTCCCGCCTGACATGACGACGCGCGATCAGCACGTCGTGGTCGTCGGCGGCGGTATCACCGGACTCACCACTGCCTATCGCCTGATCGAATTGACCCGATCACTCGGGCGCGACATCCGCGTCACCGTGATCGAATCCGACGACCGGCTCGGGGGCAAGATCAAGACATCGCCCTTTGCCGGATTGCCGGCCGTCGACGAGGGTCCGGATGCATACTTGGCCAGAGTCCCCCACGCCGTCGCTCTCGCCCGGGATCTCGGCCTCGACGAAACGATCACGCATCCGGCCAGCGCCCACGCCGCCGTCTTCCACCATGGGTTGCAGTCCATCCCCGAAGGGCTCCTGCTCGGTGTTCCCACGGGATTATCCCGGCTGGCGCGCAGCTCGCTTCTCACATTGCGCGGCAAGGCTCGAGCTGCCCTCGAACCGTTCCTCCCCACCAGTCCGGATCCACACGATTCGATCGGCATGTTCATACGTCAACGTTTCGGCACCGAAGTTCACGAACGTCTCGTGGATCCCTTGGTCGGCAGCATTTATGCCGCCGACACCATGAACTTCTCGTTGGCAATGGTGCCGCAATTGGTCCGCAGGTGTCGACCTGCGGACCGGCTGTGCGGCGACCGGTCTGAGTCGCGACGGCGCCACCCGCTCGTACCGCTTGGTGGCGGGAACCGAGGAGTTGACAGCCGATGCCGTCGTGGTCACGACGCCGGCCCGCGCGTCGGCCGGATTGATCGAACCCCTCGATCCCGAGGCAGGAACCATGTTGCGCGCGTGGGATCACGCGTCGGTGGTCATGGTGACGCTGCGAACCACCGAAACGGACCTGGCGCCCTTCGCCGGATTGAGCGGCTATCTGGTTCCCAAACCGGCCCAGGACCGACTGACGGCCGTGTCGTTCGGTTCCAACAAGTGGTCGCACTGGAAGCCGGCGGACGGTTCCATGATCCTGCGCGCCTCGATGGGTCGAGACGGCGCACCGGTGGACGACTTGATCCAGAACTGGTCTGATGAACGGTTCGTGCGGCAGGCGGTCGACGAGGTCGCTTGTCACACGGGAGTGACGCTGACCCCCGCCGAGTACCGAGTGACGCGTTGGCCCCAGTCGTTTCCCCAATACCGACCCGGGCACGCGAAACTGGTGGAAACCCTGGACAGATCGTTGGCCAATGCGGCCCCCGGAGTCGTCATGGCCGGTGCCAGTATGCGCGGAATCGGCATTCCAGCCTGTGTGGCGCAGGCCGGTCAGGCTGCCACGGTGACTCAACGGCATCTCATCAGCGTGTTATAAAAGAGCACATGCGAAATCGACTGACCCCGATTCTCTTGGTCGCGAGTGCCATCACGGCGGGCGGTGTGATCACCGCCTGTGGATCGTCGGGGGATGCCGAGAGCACCACCGTTGCTCCGGCCACGGAAGCTCCCACGACCACTGAAGCCGCCACGACCACCTCGACGAGCGTGTATGCGGGACCCCCGACGCTCGGTCCCGGCGAAACGTTGCCGACGCCGGTGCCACCCCCCAAAGAAGATGGCACCAAGGATGACCAGAGCATTCTCGGCTCCATCGAGATTCCCGCACTGAAAGTCAAAGAGACGATCTACCAAGGCATCCGACTCTCGACCTTCGATCTCGGGGTCGGTCACTGGCCCGGCACGGCACTCCCCGGAAAAGTGGGCAATGTCGTCCTCGGTGGGCATCGCACCAGCGGTATCCGCCCGTTCCGCAATGTCGACCAACTGAAGAAAGGTGACGAGATCATCGTCACCACCGACGACGGAACCTTCGTGTACGTCGTCGACGGTCAGCAAATCGTCGATCCCGTCGACGGCATGTGGATCATCGAGCAAACCGAGAAGGCTTCGATGACCCTCTTCGCCTGCCATCCACCCGGATCCGTACGCCAGCGAATCATCATCTTCGCCAACTACGACCGCAAACTCGAGGTGTGACCTCCGGCGGTAGATCCGTCCGGCTCTCGCGCACACTTCTCGCCGGTTTACTCGTCGCGGCCGCCATGCCCCCTTGGGGATGGTGGCCGTTGGCGTTCCTGGGCCTGGCCATGTTCTCGTCCGCGGAACGAGCTGCGCCGTCCGCTCGGCGACGCTTCGTCACCGGAGTGGTCTTCGGCTGCGGCTGGTTCTTCCCAGCGATGTCCTGGATGTGGTTCCTCACTCCCCCGGGCTACGTGGTGGCAGTGCTGATCTTCGCGTCCTTGCACGGCTTGGTTTCGGTCATCGCCGTGCGGCCGAGTTCGCGATCGACCACGCTCATCACCGCGCCGGCCGGTCACGCGCTGATCGAGGCCATTCGATTGTCGTTTCCCTTCGGAGGAGTACCGCTGGCCACCCTCGGCATCTCGCAGGTGGCCGGTCCATTGCGACATGTGGCCTCGCTCGGTGGGGTGATCCTCATCACCTGGCTCACCTGGCAGATCGGTGCACTGCTGAATCGCGGCCACCCGCGAACTCGGCGATCACAGACCTTGCGGCGAGCGGTCGTCGCCATCTGCGTGCTGATCTACATTGCCGGGTTGGTGGACCCCAATGGGTCCGACACCGGGCGCGCCATCCGGGTTGTCGCCGTTCAAGGCGGCGGACCCCAGGGCACCCGGGCCATCACCACCAACCCTCGTGACGTGGTGGTGCGCCACCTCCAAGCCACCCGTACCATCGCTACGCCGTCGGCCGACGACGCACCGATCGATTTGGTGGTCTGGCCGGAGAACGTCATCGACGTTGCCGATTTCGAGACCAGCCCGGAATTCGACGAGGTCTTGGCCGAGGCTCGGCGTCTGGACGCGCCGATCGCCGTGGGCATCACCGAGGACGTGGACGACGCCTCCTTCACCAACGCCCAAGTGGTGATCACTCGAGACGGCGCCATCCACGACCGCTACGACAAAGTTCGGCGCGTGCCATTCGGTGAATACATGCCGATGCGCGGACTGTTGGACACTCTGGGAGCACCGGTGGATCAGGTGCCGCGGGATGCCGTTGCCGGAACCGGCTTGGCGTATCTCGACATTCCCATCCAGGGAGTGGATGAGCGAGCCTCGGTGGCCATCTCCTGGGAGATCTTCTTTGGTGGTCGGGTGCGCGAAGGAGTGGAGGAGGGTGCCGGTTTCGTCCTCAACCCGACCAACGGCTCCAGCTACACCTGGACGGTGTTGCAGAGCCAGCAGGTGGCCTCGTCACGATTGCGCGCCCAAGAGACCGGCCGATGGGTGGTGCAGGTGTCCCCCACCGGATTCAGTGCGGTGGTCGATCCTGAGGGCCGGGTCTACGACCGCACGCGGGTGAGCGAACAGGCCGTTCTCGACCGAGTGATCCAGATCCGATCCGGGGCCACCATCTACGTGTCGCTCGGGGACGGGCCGTGGATCGTGCTGTTGCTGGCGGTGACCGCCGGCGGGTTGTTGGCCCCGGTCATAGTTCGACGAGGACCGTACAAGGGCCGTCGTTGACCAAGGTGATGGCCATGTCGGTGCGAAACCGGCCCGTGGCAACGGTGGCACCCAGTCGTTGGAGCTCGGTTACCACCGCATCGACCAGTGGTTCGGCCACCTCGGGTTTGGCGGCCGCCAACCAACTCGGTCGACGTCCGGTGGTGGTGTCGCCGTAAAGGGTGAACTGGCTCACCACCAGCACCGATTTGGTGGTATCGGCCACGGACAGGTTCATCACTCCGTCAGCATCGTTCATCACCCGTAGGTTCCAGATCTTGTCGGCCATCTTGCGGGCGACCTGCTCGGTGTCGGTATGAGTGACTCCGACAAGCACCAGGAGTCCCGGTCCGATCTCACCTGATCGAGTGGTACCGCCGTCGACGGTGACATCCACGGCGGCACTCCTCACTCGCTGCACCAGACCACGCATGGAGTCCATTGTCGCAGGTCGGGTCGATCGCCCGAGAAACTTTCAGACAGCGAGGCGGTATCGTGAGGTCACGTCAAGACGACGGGGCTGACAGGTTTCGACATGAGTCTCGTTGGACGAACGTGCGACCCGAGTTGCTCAGACTCGCTAAACGGGGCAACCCAAAGAATTGCCAACGAGCAGTTCGCTCTCGCCGCCTGATCCTCAGGTAAACGAGAGACATCGTGACCAGCAATGGCGCACGGGGCCGATCCACCGCAGCCCGGCAACAGAAGCGGAGGATGACGGCGAGAAAGAACGCTGACGGCAGGAAAGAACGCTGACCGCACGGAAAGACGTGTCGTGGCCCGCCAGCAATGACGGGCAGTCGACCCGCCGATGAGATTGCGTCAGTCTCGAAGTCGGGAATGGTCGTAGCACGAGCGCTCAACGCCTGATGGACGGGGGTTCGATTCCCCCCAGCTCCACTGCGCATTCACCGTGTGAACTCCGGCCCGATCGTAGGCTCCCATCTCTGGTCGACCGAGGGAAAGGAGTTGTCGATGAAGGTTGGATACGTGGTGCTGTACGTGAGCGACGCCGAGGCCTGTCTCCGTTTCTGGATCGATCAGGTTGGCATGATCGAGAAGAGTCGCAGCCTGGCCGGGAACTTTCCCGTCGTGCAGGTGGGATTCGCCGATCAGGACTTCGCCTTCGAATTGGTTCCTCTGGAACTGATGAAAGAAAACCCTGATGGTCTCGACCTGGCGACACCATCCGTCGCCTTCCATGTCGAGG
>JBMTPW010000123.1:0-5954 GCA_049444115.1 Ilumatobacteraceae bacterium
GCCGTTGTGCTATCTGCTCGGCATCGAGTTTCCGGTGGTGCAGACCGGTATGGGCTGGGTGGCCGGGCCGCGTCTCGTGAGTGCGTCGTCGAATGCCGGGGCCCTCGGCATCCTGGCCAGTGCCACCATGGACTTCGATCAACTGGTGACCTCCATCGCCGAGGTGAAGGCCCGGACCGCCAAGCCTTTCGGCGTCAATCTCCGTGCCGATTCGGCCGACGTCGTGGATCGCATCGAGTTGATGATCGAGCAAGGGGTGAAGGTGGCCAGTTTCGCTCAGGCGCCCAAACCCGATCTCATCACCCGCCTCAAGGAGGCCGGCGTGGTGGTGATTCCCTCGATCGGCGCCAAACGTCATGCCGAGAAGGTTCTCGATTGGGGTGTGGATGCCGTACTGGTGCAGGGAGGCGAGGGTGGTGGACATACCGGAGCCGTTCCGACCACGGTGCTTCTGCCCCAAGTGGTCGACGCCGTCGCCGGGCGCGTTCCGGTCATCGCCGCCGGGGGATTCTTCGACGGCCGCGGCTTGGTGGCGGCACTCGCCTACGGAGCCGACGGCATCGCCATGGGGACGCGTTTCCTGCTCACCAGCGATTCCTCGGTTCCACAATCGGTGAAGGACTTCTACTTGAGCAAAGGAGTGCTCGACACCGTGGTGTCGGTACAGGTGGACGGCGTCCCCCACCGGGTTCTTCGCACCGACCTCGTCGATCAACTGGAGAGCGGGCGCGGCAAAGTCCTTGCGCTCCCCCGTGCCGCCCTCAATGCTCTGCGCTTTCGCAAGATGACCGGCTTGTCGATCCGCGACATGTGGAAAGAGGGTCAGGCCATGCGCAAGTCCATGGAGCTCACCACGACCCAAATGATCATGGCGGCCAATACGCCGATGCTGCTCAAGGCATCTCTCGTCGACGGTCGCACCGAAAGTGGTGTCATGGCGAGTGGCCAGGTGGTGGGGGTCATCGAAGATCTTCCGTCGTGCGAGGAACTTCTCGGTCGGATCATCGGACAGGCCAATGCCGTGCTGGCATCGCTCACTGTGCCGGAGAGACGATGACTCTCGTCATCGACGGGGCCGACGATCTGCGCCGTCGTCTCGGCACTCATCTCGGTTACAGCGATTGGCTGGTGATCGATCAGGCCCGCATCGACGAGTTCGCCGAGGCCACCGGTGATCATCAGTGGATCCACGTGGACCCGGTGCGCGCCGCCGCCGGACCATTCGGGGCTCCCATCGCCCACGGCTATCTCACTCTGTCGCTGTCCAACTACTTCCTGCCTCGGATCGTGGAGGTGCGCGGCTTCGACGCCGGGGTGAACTACGGCGTGGACAAGGTGCGCTTTCCCTCACCGGTCACCGTGGGCAGCCGCATCCGCGCCGGAGCGGAACTGGTGGCCATTGACGAGGTCAAAGGAGGATTGCAGTCCACCATTCGCATCACCATCGAATGCGAAGGATCCGCCAAACCGGCCTGCGTCATCGAATCTCTCAGCCGCTGGCTGAACGGCTGATCACGGGAACAGGAGGCGAGTCATGGGAGTTCGCGATCTCTTCGACATGCAAGGGCGCGTGGTGCTGCTGTCGGGTGCCGGACGTGGCATCGGGGCCGCCAGCGCCGTGGCACTGGCCGAAATCGGCGCTGATGTGGCCATCATGGCTCGCAGCAAGGAACAACTCGAGTCCGTTGCCGGCACGATTCGAGAACTCGGCCGCCGAGCCTTGGTGCTGACCTGCGATGCCAACGACGCCGACCAGGTGTCCGCAGCAGTGGAGAGAACGGTCACCGAACTCGGTCGACTCGATTCGGTGGTGAGTGTGGTCGGCGGATCCATGCCTCAACCATTCATGACCACCCGGGACAAGGACCTGCGACTGGCTTTCGAGAACAACGTCATCAACGGCCTGCGTTTGGTGCGGCTCTGCGTGCCACATCTGCTGACGGCCGCTGGCGACGAGCCCGGTCGGTCATCGGTGGTCATGGTCTCCTCCGCCATCGGACACGTGGTCGGTCGGGGGTACGTGGCCTATGGCAGCGCAAAGGCAGCGCTCGATCACGCCGTGGAGCTGATGGCCGCTGATCTCAATCCCAGGATCCGTGTCAACGCCGTGGCCCCCGGTGCCATCCTCACCGAAGCCCTCGACGTGGTGGCCAAGGACGAGAACCTGCGATCCGGCATCGAACGAGCCACACCACTTCGTCGGCTCGGTGTTCCCGAGGACATCGCCGCGGCCGTGGTCTATCTGGCCTCGCCAGCCTCGGGTTACGTGACCGGTCAGATCGTGGCCGTGGATGGCGGTATCACCACGACCAATTTCAACTTCCCGATTCCCGATCTGTGAGCGAGACCGTCCTTTCGAAGTCCGGAGCCACCGACGTTGGTCCTCGCCGAAGCTCGCTTCGGGCCCTGAGGCACCGCGATTTCGCGCTCTTCTGGACCGCCGCAGCCATTTCGAATGGCGGCGGCTGGATGCAACTGGTGGCCGTCCCGGCTCTGCTCTACGACTTGACCGGAAGCTCGACCTGGCTCGGGGTCTCCTCGATGGCCGGGCTCCTACCGGCGGTGTTCCTGACTCCTCACGCCGGTGTACTCGCCGATCGCGTCAGTCGGCGTCGAATCCTGATCATCACCCAATGCGTACAGATGCTGTGTGCCTTTGGACTGTGGTTGCTGTACACCACCGACCACATCAGCCCGGGATCGATCGTGGCCATTGGACTCATCGGTGGCATCTCCACCGGCTTTCAGACCTCGGCATGGCAGAGCTTCGTCCCACTCTTGGTTCCTGCCGAAGAGTTGCTCGATGCCGTGAAACTGAATTCGGTGCAGTTCACCTTGGCCCGAGCTCTCGGTCCGGCACTCGCTGGTGCCGTGGTCGGAACCCTCGGAACCGGGGCGGCGATCCTGATCAATGCGATCACCTACACGCTGGTGATCGCCGCACTGGTGATTTCGCGACCGCGCCAAACTCTCGCCGCGTCGAGCAACGCAAGGGTCAGCGCAGTGCTGCGCGAGGGTGGGCGATTCGTGTGGCGCAACCGTCCGCTTCGCCTGGCGGTCTTCCTGGCTTTCGTCACCTCGATGTGCGGACAATCCCTGCAGCACGTCGCCCCGGCCGTCGCGGCTCAGATCTTCGATCGCCCCTCCACCGACAATGCCGGTCTCTTGGTGGCCCTCGGACTGGGAGCACTCACGTCCTCGGTGGCATCAGTGGCCGTGGGTGACCGACTGCAACGATCGACGCGGGTGCTCGTGGCCTTGACACTTTTCGCGTTCAGCACCGCCCTCATCCCGATGTCGTCGAATTACACCCTCGGACTGGTGGCCTATTTCATCGGCGGACTGGCACATCTGCAATCGGCCGTGGCTCTCAACACCCTCATTCAGGGCACGGTTCCCGACCATCTCCGGGGACGCACCATGAGTTTCTACGTTCTCGGCATCCTGGCCGGTATCCCCATCGGAGCCTTCGTGCTCGGACGTCTCGGCGATGTGCTGTCCATGCGGACGGCGGTCTGGCTGGATGCTGCGGTCTTCATCGGTCTCGCCGTGCTTCTCATCCAGCGAGGTTGGCTGCGGGACCTCGATACGACCAAGATCGAGGACACCTCTCCTGCGAGTTCCCCCACATGAAGCATCCTGAAGGCACCAATCCCGTCTACGACGATGCTCGCATCGCCCTCGGAACGGCCGCACGCCGCCTTGGACATGCCTTGATCGGGCACGAAGTGGACCTCGAAACCATGATCGAGACCACCGCCCTCTTGGACCGGATCAGCGAGTCCGTTGAACTCGAACCACCGCGATCGCGCGAGTACTCGCAATTCTCCACTGCCCCCGCCACCGACGTACCGGACCACTCGCGCCTCACCAGCCACATCAGCCGCCCCGGCTCCGGACCCGGCAGCCCTCACGGCCTGGACATGGTGGTGCATCGTCGCGGCGACCGCATCGAGGCTGCGTTCACTCTCGGAGCGTCGCACGAAGGGGCCCCTCAGCGCAGTCACGGCGGCATCGTGGCCCTGGCCTTCGACGATGCCATGGGATTCGTGCTGAACGTCATCAAGGTGGTGGCCTACACCGGCCAGATCACCGTGCGCTACAAGGCCCCGACTCCTCTGCGTGAACCCCTTCTCATCATCGCCTGGCTGGACCGGAGGGAAGGACGCAAACTCTTCCTCGAAGCCGAACTGCGCCAGCATGGTCCCGACGGGCCGGTGTTGGCCACGTCATCGGCGCTCTTCATCGCCATCGAAAGCTACTGAGGTCGGCCAACGACCCATCTGCCAAACTGAGGTGGTCGCGGCACAGGGGTGGACCGAGACACAGGGGGCAGCAGATGACGACCGTGGACAGAAATCAAGTCCGTGACGATCGATCCGATGATCATCGACGTGGTGGAAGGGGCCAACGTCGCTTTCCCACCGATCTGGTACGGCGGCTGGTCGACAACTATCGAGACAAGACTCTCGATCACGCACCGGGAGCCATGACCGAACCGGCATCGGTGTTCACGGATCCCGAGCGGTTCCAGCGCGAGAAGTCACTGCTCTTCGACCGAGGTGCACACATCGTGGGCTGGACCGGTGAGCTACCCCAGCCGGGAACTTTCGTCACCAAGAACGTGGCCGGACATCCGGTTGTCATCACCAGGGCCGAGGATGGCGTGCTACGCGCCTTCATGAACGCCTGTACGCACCGCGGGGCCCAAGTCGCCGATGGCTGTGGAGAGGCGCGTCGCCTCACCTGCCCGTACCACGCCTGGTCGTATTCATTGGATGGGCAACTCGCTGGTCAACCGCAGGCGTATGCCTTCGACGACATCGACCGCAGCACCCTCGGCCTGCGCCCGCTACCCGTGGCCGATGTCTCCGGACTGATCGCCGTCGGTCTTCGACCCGATGTCGACCCGGCTGCGGCATTCGCCGATATCGCCTCGCATCTTTCCTGGTGCGGATACGACCGCCACGAAGTCGTCTGCCATCACACGTGGAAGCTGCGCACCAATTGGAAGATCGCCTTCGACGTGAACCTCGAGTCGTATCACGTCGACTATCTGCATCGAGCCACGCTCTCCAATCTCGTTCTGCACCATCCCATCCACGATTCGTTCGGACGGCATGCCCGTTGGGGATTTCCTACGACCGGAGTCGAGCGTCTCCTGGACACCCCTGAAGATCAATGGCCCGATCCAGCACCGGTGAGCATCATCCATACTTTGTTCCCGAGTGTGGTATTGCTCGAGACACCGGTGAGTTGCCAGATGTTCCGCATCTATCCCGGAGATGCCGTGAACGAATGCACGGTGGAACTCACCGAGGCCTCACTACGACCCATCGCCGACGACGAGGAGCGGGCGGCCCGCACGCGCGGAGCCGATTTCGCCGCTCTCGTGGTGGGTCAAGAGGATTTCCCGGCCGCCGAGCAATGTCAGCGCGGCGCGGAGCTCGGTTTGACCAATTTCGTTTTCGGGTCCAATGAGCCGATGGTGCAACATTGGCACCGGGCCTGGAAGACCGCGCTCGACCAGAACTGAAGAGGACAACATGACCGCCGTTTCAATTTCCCGCGCCCTCGCCGATCTCGCTCAGGCCGAACCGAATCGTCCGGCCATCACGTGCGGTGAGGAATCGATCACCCGGGTCGAGTTGGAGTCCCGATCGAATCGGCTGGCGAGGGCCTATGCCGACCTGGGCGTGACCCAGGGGCGCTATGTCACCGTGGCTCTCCCCAACTCGGTGGAGTTCTTCGTGGCCTGCGTGGCGGTGTGGAAACTGGGAGCCACCCCGCAACCGGTGAGTTATCGCCTGCCGGACAGAGAACGTCAAGCCATCGTGGAACTGGCCGACGCCGCCCTGGTGGTCGGGGTGTCGGCCGACGTGCATCCCACGCGACGCACCGTGCCCGCCGGATTCGTGCCAGATGCCGCACTGAGCGATGGCCCTCTTCCAGAA
>JBMTPW010000124.1:0-5929 GCA_049444115.1 Ilumatobacteraceae bacterium
ACAGCCGATGGCCGCGGCCATCGGCTGTTCGATGAGTTGGGCATCTGCTGCGCCGGCGCGACGAGCCGCATCGGTCACGGCACGGCGCTCCACTTCGGTGATCGCCGACGGAACGCAGATGACCACTTTGGGTCGCGTGAACCGACTCACACCGACGCGCTGGAGGAGAAGCCGGATCATTCTCTCGGTCACGTCGAAGTCGGTGATGGCGCCGCCGCGGAGTGGTCGTACGGCCACGATGTACCCGGGTGTACGTCCGATCATGTGCCAGGCTTCGTGCCCCGTCGCCAACACCTCGCCGGTCTGTCGGTTCAGGGCGATGACCGATGGCTCGTTGAGCACGATACCCCGGCCCTTCATGTAGACGAGGGTGTTGGCCGTCCC
This sequence comes from Ilumatobacteraceae bacterium, assembly GCA_049444115.1. Classification (GTDB taxonomy): domain Bacteria; phylum Actinomycetota; class Acidimicrobiia; order Acidimicrobiales; family Ilumatobacteraceae; genus Casp-actino8. Next base: position 385 of record JBMTPW010000124.1, read on the forward strand.
GAGATCGATCGCGAGGTCACGCGCCATTGTCTGATTCCTCGTCCCGGTCCTTCTTCAGGGCCTCGGCGATCGGACGTCGGGCCTCGGGAGACAGAGCATCGAGGTGGCGCTTGAAGTCGGCGACACCGTCGTCACTCATGGGTGAGCGGCGCACGACAGTGGTGACGAGCACCACCAGGATGCACGCCACGACGACTCCGATGAGAACGATGACGGTCATGACCAGATCTCGCTCACGGTCGGGACGTTGTGGGCATCGTCGACCAGGCGCGCGCCGAGACCCCAATCGCTGCCGCCCTCCCAAACTTCGCGCTTCCAGATGGGCGCCGACGCTTTCAAGGCATCGATGCAGAATCGAGCCGCAGCGAATGCCTCCGGCCGATGTGGCGCAGAGACCACGGTGAGGACGGAGCACTCACCCAGTTCGAGTCGGCCGACACGGTGGAGGAGAGCGATCCGACCAAGACCCGGCCAACGATTCCGGGCCTCGACACAGATGGACCGCAACCGCGGGACAACTTCTTCGGCATAGGCCTCGTACTCGAGGTACTGGACGCCGGTTCGTTCCTGACCGTTCTCTTCGGCGTGGTCGCGGACGGTTCCGGAGAAGAGCACGACGGCCCCACAATCGGGTCGCACCGCCCAGTCGTGGACGGCGCCGGCACTGAGAGGTTCGTCGGTGACGCTCAGCCACTCCTCAGCGGTTCGGTCCTCGTGCACGACATGGATGGTATCGGTGCCAGGCGGTCCGGCGGTCGGAACCAGCCCCGCCCGCGCCCAGCCCTTCCCTGGATGTCACTAATCTCACGAGCGGTGCCCATCGACGACGAACCCGAAGACGGCAACGAACTCCGTGACCGCCGGGACTCGTCGTATCCGGCTGGTCCAATGCCTCCGCACGAGCGGGTCTGGCGCCACCCCTCCGAACTTGGTTTCGCCGCCGCCGTCGCCGCCGACTCCGCGCCGGTGAACATCGGTCGTACCGGACGAAGCCTGCTCGGGTTCTCCACGGTGACCGCGGCCCTGCTGCTGGGGGCATTGTTCGTGGCCCTCCAACCCACCGCTCCGGAGCCCGATGCCGAAGACGTCATCGCTCTCACCAACTCCGAGTTGCGCATCGCCTCCCTCGACCACCCCGGGCCGCTCACCGTGGACGTCTCGGCCAACGCGCCCGATCCCGCTTCGTTCCGTCCCGACGAGGCGGTGGGGATCATGCTCCCCGACGGCAACTTCCTCGTGACCACCATGTCGGCCATCGCCGATGTCGAGTCCATCGACGTCCGACTCGCAGGCGGTCGCACCGTGCGCGCTCGCGTCGTGCAGACGTATCCCGATCTCTCGGTCGCCGTCCTGTCCATCTCGGAGCAGTCGACCAGCGGTGTGGTTCCCGAGATCGATGTCATGAGCATCGTCCCTCGTGGCGTGGAATTCGACCGCGGTCAACTGGTCGTGGCTCTCGTCGACATTCCCCGCCAACTCATGGTGAGCGATCCGATCGACGACATCTTGATCGCTCTGCGATCACCGAAGATGTCCGACAGCGACTTGGCTCGCGTTTCCGAAGGTGCACCGATCGTGGACAAGTCAGGACGTTTGGTCGGACTCTGCACCTACTCGAAAGGAACGCTCGGATTCATTCCCTTCGTGCAGATCGAAGAGGTTCTCTCGAACTGGATCAGCGACGGCGGCGGACGAACCACATCGCGCTGAGCAACCCGACGACCAGCGCGGCCACCATCGCTCCCAGAGCCAACTCCTGCTTGCGTTTGGGGGTGAGCATCGTCCACCACTTGGCGTCGGTTCCTTCCACGAAGGCCTGCTCACTGGTGACCGTCGGACTCCAGCCGGCAGCGCGGAGTCTCCCGTTGGACACCAACCAGGGTGACCGCACGTACGGTCGCAGACCCGGTGGGATCGGCCCCCGTTGGAAGCGCCAACGAAGATCGGCCACGAACTCGCCGAGTCGATCCGGCAGTCGCAGGCGCGGTGACATTCCCGACAGCGCGCGCACTCGGGATCCGGGGACGTAGCCGTCGGGTGAGACGTTGTAGACCCCGGGTAGTTCCTTGGTCACGCACAACACCACCGCATCGGCGAGATCATCGAGATGGACGAACTGCGCTGGCACGTCGTCGACACCGAGTCGTCCGCCCATTCCTGCGGCCAATGCCCGGACCAGACTGGAGGTGCCATCGGCGGCCATCGCCGGTACCGGACGCAGAACGCAGGTGCGGCGCTGCGGATCGGCTTGGCCCCAGTCGTCCACGAGTTGCTCCACTGTGGCCAGTTGGCGAGCGAAGGCGAATCCGAAATCCGGTCGCAACGTGGCTTCTTCGGTGAGCGGAATCGGATTGTTCGGCCATGCTCCGTAGACCATGGCCGAGGACAGCACCAAGACGTACCGGACACCGGCGCGCGTGGCTTGCTCCAGAATTTCCGGAGTGCCCACTGCCGCACTCCGACCGCGTGCGGCCAGCGCGTCATGATCACCCGGCGCCAAGTGGATCAAGACGTCGAAGGTTTCGAGGGACTCACCGGCTCGGGCTTCGCGTACATCGAACGTCGTCGGCCCCGAGTCGCTCCGAAGTCGCTCGACGACCCGCCGACCGAGGGGCCAACTGGCTCCGGTGACGACGATTCGGCACACCTCGTCTCGCCCTCGGTGTCGAGGGCTGACGACACCGAAAGACGACTCGTCTCGGGATGGCAACTCCAGGACATCGGTCTTCGTCGCCATGATCGAAACGCTAGTGGCGGGTCGAATCAATTCCTTTGGCCCTATGCTCCTGGTGTGTCCGCCGACGACGAGAACTTCGACGACGATTCGTCGCCGAGCCCCTTTGGCGGACTGTTCGGTGGGGCCATGTTCGGCGACATGATGAAGATGTTCTCCCAGCAGGGACCGATCCACTGGGACACGGCACGCCAGATCGCCGCCATGACTGCAACTGGAGGACGGCCGGAGCCGAACGTGGATCCCACGGTACGCATGGCCTTCGACGAGTTGGCGCGGATCGCTGCCCTACAGGTCTGCAATGTGACCGGTCTCGGTGATCCCGCTCAGCCACTCGGTACCGGCGTCACCTACGTGACGCCCGGCGAATGGAGTCGTCGCACTCTCGAGGACTATCGACCGCTGTTCACGAACCTCGCCACGGCACTCGGTGCACCGGAGTCGCCGTCCACTGCATCGGATCAGGATCCGTTTTCATCGCTCTTCGCCGGCATCACCAACATGGTGGCCCCGATGACCATGGGCATGACCATCGGCTCCTTGGTGGGCCTCTTGGCCAAGAAGACTCTTGGCCAATACGACTTGCCTCTCCCTCGTCCGGGCGGCCGCGGACTCGTGATCGTTCCTGGAAATGTCGATGCCTTCGCGGCCGCGTGGGACCTCGATCGGGATGCCGTTCGGATGTGGACCCTCATTCGGGAGCTGGTCATCGACTCACTGTTCCATCTTCCGCACTTCCGGGAATCCGTGGAATCGATGGTGCGCGATTTCGTGGCGTCGTTCCGGCCCGACCCCTCGGCCATCACCGATCGACTCTCCAGCCTCGAGGTCGGCGATCCCGAAGACATGATGGTGGCTCTGCAGCGACTGCTCGGTGATCCCGAACTGCTCCTCGGCGCAGTGCGCTCACCCGAACAAGACGTCCTGCAGCCCCGCCTCGATGCCATGCTCGGTTTGGTCATCGGTTGGTCCGATCACATGACCGACACCGTGGGCTCTCAGATACTCGGAAACCCGGCGCGCATCTCCGAAGCGGTCCGTCGCCAGCGCATCGAGGCCGGGGAAGAGACCGTCTTCGTGGAGAAGTTGCTCGGTCTGCATCTCAACCGGCGCCAGGTCGATCGAGGACGTGCCTTCGTCGACGGGGTTCTGGAACGGGCCGGAGGCGAAGGGCTACGCGAGCTCCATCGCGGTGCGGAATTCTTGCCCACTGCCGCTGAATTGGATGCACCCGGACTGTGGCTGGCCCGTATCGAGATCATGAAGAACGCCTGAATCGACTGCGAAGATGACCCGACAGGGTCTTGGGTTCGTCGCCGCGGGCCATTTGGCGCAGGCCCACCCAATAGACACCGGCCCCGGAAAAACCGATGCCGGCCACGATGGCGAATCCCAGGGCTCCGGGCAGGCTCAGTGATACCGGAATGATTCCGGCAGCCACCCACATCAACTGGAACCTGGTGTAGTAGTTGGCCAACGCTCGCCCCCGGTTCGCATCCGGAGCATCGCGTTGCACCACCGATTCGAAGGCCATGTTGCCCACCGCTGCGGCGTAGTTGACGAACATCATCAGGAGCATGGCGGTGATCGTGGTGGCGGTCAGAGCAGTGAAGATGCCGGCGCCGCCGATCACGATCAGTCCTCCAACGATGAGCAGTTCTATCGGTTCGACCCGACTCAATCGTTTGGCGCTGAGGTTGCCGACCAACGAACCGATGGCCGCCATGCTCACGGCGATGGCGAACCACATCGTCCCGAACTGGGGGCCGAAATGGTACTGGACCTGAGTCCAGCGGCCATTGGGTGCCAGACCGACCACTTCCATGCGCTCCGGATCGGCGAACCAAAAGGCCAAATGGAAGAAGACGAAGCCCACGCTGGCGCGGATCAAGCTCATGGCCGACACGGCGATGATCACACCCGGTTGATGAAGTTCCTCGATCTCCAGTTCCGCCGGGGCACGTTCGGCCACCGTCTTTCTTGGCAGGCGCATGGCGTTCAGCGCAGCGAATCCGAACACCAGTGCTCCGAATACCAAGGACAACTTGGGAGAGATCAGGCTCAGCAAACCCGCCGGGGCGGCGGCGGCGAAGCCGACCAGTCCGGCAGTGACTCCGAGTTTGGCGTTGGCCTGCACCAGATCTCGTTCGGAGCGCAGGAGCGAGGGAACAAGGGCTGATTTGGACACTGCGTAGGTCTTGTTCAGAACCATGGCCAAGAACGCCAACGGGAACAACAAAAGCGAGTCCAGTTGCCACACCATGAGCACCATGACCAAGGCCCGACTCACGGCGATGATGGTCACCAGCAGTCGACGTCCTCCGGGCATGCGGTCGATCACCGGTCCGATGAAGCGAGCCAGAATGACGAACGGTGCGAACGAGATGGCCAAGAACAAGAGAACTCGACTGCGGGCCTCTCCCGGCGTGATGGAAAGGAAGAGCGAGTCCGCCAACGCCACGGCCATCGACGCTTCGCCGGCCGCCATCAAGGCATGTACCCGGACCAAGCGCGTGAAGGGTTGCGGAACGAAGCGGTGCTGACGAACCGGTGGAACATACTCCCGACCTCGGCCTCGTCCAGGACGGGTCGGGCGCGAATCGTCGGTCACGCGCCCACTTTAGATTGGCAGTGCCGCACCGTTCAGCGACTCGACCGCTCGAATTTGTAGCCGAGACCACGAATGGTGACGATGCGACGCGGTGCCGAGGGATCGTCCTCGATCTTGCCGCGCAGTCTCTTGATGTGCACGTCGAGAGTCTTGGTGTCTCCGACGTAGTCGCTTCCCCAGACACGATCGATGAGCACTTC
>JBMTPW010000125.1:0-5859 GCA_049444115.1 Ilumatobacteraceae bacterium
AGATGCCGCTCAAGCAGCGCGTCCCGAAGTTGAAGGGCTTCAACAACCCGTTCCGGGTGGAATATCAGGCCGTCAATCTGGACACCCTGTCGGAGCTCGACGAACCGACGATCAACCCCGAGGTTCTCGCCGCTCGCGGCGTGCTCCACAAGGGAGCCTTCGTGAAGGTTCTCGCCCGAGGCGAGATCACCCGCAAGGTGGACGTCTCGGCACACGGAGTATCGAAGGCTGCGCAGTCGGCCATCGAGGCAGCCGGTGGCTCGGTCACCATCATCCCTCTGCCGTACAAGGTCCGCCCGGCGGCCAAGGGCAACCAGTTCACCAACCGTTGATTTCGGGTCCGCCCGGTCGTCACCGACAACTGAGGAGTAGACGTGCTGTCGAACTTGCGGAACATCTTCAAGGTTCCCGACCTGCGGGGCAAGATCCTGTTCACGGTGATGATGGTGCTTCTGTACCGTCTGGGCGCCCATATCCGTGTGCCTGGCATCGACGATCTCGCCGTTCGCCAATTGCGTGAGTCCGCTCGCGAACAAGGTGCGCTCGGCTTCTTGAACCTGTTCTCCGGTGGCGCATTCTCCTCGTTCGCCATCTTCGCTCTCGGAATCATGCCCTACATCACTTCGAGCATCATCATGCAGGTCTTGACCGTGGTGATCCCCAAGTTGGAGCAATGGCAACAAGAAGGAGCCACCGGTCAACGCAAGATCACGCAGTGGACCCGTTACGTGGCCGTTGCCATCGCCACTCTGCAGGCCGCTGGATTGACTTTCATTTTCGGTCAGGGGCGTGGTTCGGCGTTCTTCTCGGCATCGGCGACTGCCCCGGACATCGTGTTGCTTCCCGATGGCATGTGGCCACGGGGCCTCTTGGTCATTCTGTCATTGGTGGCCGGAACGGCGCTTCTCATGTGGATGGGCGAGATCATCAGTCAGCGCGGTATCGGCAACGGAATGAGCATTCTCATCTTCGCTTCGATCGTGAGTTCGTTGCCGTTCAGTTACTACTCCATTCTGCAGAGCAAGAAGTGGGTGGTCTTCGGCGTCCTCGTCGCCGTCTCGATCGGAATCCTCTTCGCCGTGGTGCGCGTGGAGCTGGGCCAGCGACGGATTCCGGTGCAGTTCGCCAAGCGAGTGGTGGGGCGTCGGATGTTCGGCGGCCAGAGCACCTACATTCCATTGAAGGTGAACCAGGCCGGCGTGGTACCGATCATCTTCGCCAGTTCGGTCATGTTGCTGCCGGTGCTGGTGACCAACGTCATCGGCAGCGATACGGGTTGGCGACGGAGTCTGACCGAGTGGGTCGACCGGAACCTGGTCTCGTCACAGGGTCTGCTCTACATCGTGCTCTTCGCCTTGTTGATCGTCGCTTTTGCCTACTTCTACAACTCCATCGCCTTCGATCCCATTCGTCAGGCCGATCAGATCCGCCGTCAAGGTGGATTCATTCCCGGCATCCGGCCGGGACCGCAGACCGAGAGTTATCTGGCCAAGGTGGTCAACCGCATCACTCTTCCCGGCGCTCTCTTCGTGGCGTTCATCGCCATCCTGCCCTACATCGTGCTCTGGGTCGGCGACGTCCAGTCGTTCCCCTTCGCCGGTACCACGGTGCTCATCGCCGTGGGTGTCGCTCTCGAACTCATGCGCCAGGTCGACAGTCAGTTGATGCTGCGCAACTACGAGGGATTCCTGAAGTGACGCCGACTCGGCGTCGGTGGCGACACCGGAAGTAATCCATGGCATCAGGCGTTCGACTGATCATCATGGGTCGCCAGGGCGCTGGAAAGGGCACGCAGTGCCAGCGCATCTCGCGTCACTATGTGGTTCCCCACATCTCCACGGGGGAGATTCTGCGCGCCGCCGTGCGCGAGGGATCCGAGCTCGGTCGAGCGGCCAAACAGGTGATCGAGTCCGGGAGTCTGGTGAGTGACGAGATCATGATCGAGATCGTCCGGCAGCGGCTCGGACAGGACGATGCCCGCACTCGCGGGTACATCCTGGACGGATTTCCGCGCACCGTGGCCCAAGCCGAAGCCCTCGATCGCTTGGCTGGTGATCGGCCCATCCATGCTGTCATCGAGCTCGATGTACCCCGCGACCTGGTGGTGCACCGGATCTCCTCGCGGCGAGTGTGCCGGGACTGCGGCAACAACTACGTGGCCTCGGGCCGGGAGCGTCAGCCCTGGATCTGCGACGCCTGCGGCGGGGATGTGGTCCAACGCAATGACGACACCGCTGAGAGCGTGAGTCGCCGGCTCGACCTGTACGAATCCCAAACTGCCCCCTTGCGGGACTACTACGACCGCCAGGGTCGACTCGTGGTCATCGACGGGTCGCTGGCCCCTGACCAGGTCTTCGCCAACATGCGCTCGGCGATCGATCAGGCTCGTTCCGGGCAATGAATCCCCGTTTCGACGTCGGCCCGTTCTGGGCGGGAACCGGGAAATCTCGGGCCTCGATTCCGGGCGAAGTTTCCTCGTTCGGCCCATTGGTGCTGGGAAAAGGCGCCGGTAGCATGGTCCCTCGGCTCTTGAGCCAAATCTGCGCGCGTCGCTGTGCGTCGTCGCAGATGTCATATCGCCCTCGTTAAGGAGTCCATTCTGTCCAAGCCCAAAGATGACGCCATCCTCCTGGAAGGCACGATTTTGGAGTCCCTGCCGAACGCCATGTTTCGGGTGGAACTCGAAAACGGCCACAAGGTCCTGGCGCACATCTCCGGAAAGATGCGCATGAATTACATCCGCATCCTCCCGGGCGACAAGGTGCAAGTGGAGTTGACTCCCTACGACCTCACCAGAGGTCGCATCACATACCGCTACAAGTAGTCGTCAGTCCGAGTAGCCAGCAGTCAGTCATCGATCGAGAAGTGAGACGACCATGAAGGTCAAACCGAGTGTCAAGAAAATTTGCGAGAAGTGCAAGGTGATCCGTCGGCACGGCCGGGTGATGGTCATCTGTGAGAACCCGCGCCACAAGCAGCGTCAAGGCTGACGAGAAGAAGGAAAAGGCATGGCCCGAATCTCTGGAGTCGACATCCCCCGCGAGAAGCGGCTGGAGATCTCCCTCACCTATATCTACGGCATCGGCAAGCCCACCGCTCAGAAGATGTGCGGTGAGTTGGGAATCGATCCGAACACCCGTGTGCGTGACCTCACCGATGAGGAAGTGAACCGGCTCCGCGGTTGGGTCGATCAGAATCTCACGGTCGAAGGCGATCTGCGGCGCGAAGTGCAAACCGACATCAAGCGCAAGATCGAGATCGGTTGCCTCCAGGGCGTCCGTCATCGCAAGGGCCTGCCGGTCCGCGGTCAGCGCACCCACACCAATGCTCGTACCCGCAAGGGACCGAAGAAGACCGTCGCCAACAAGAAGAAGGCAGTGAGGAAGTAGTCATGGCCAAGCCCAAGCCGGGAGGACGCCGTCCCCGCAAGCGCGAGCGCAAGAACATCAGTGTGGGTGTCTGCCACATCAAGTGCTCGTTCAACAACACCATCGTCAGCATCACCGACACCGAGGGCAACGTTCTCTCGTGGGCCTCGGGCGGCGGCGTGGGCTTCAAGGGTTCGCGCAAGAGCACTCCGTTCGCCGCGCAGATGGCCGCCGAGAAGGCGGCCCGTGCTGCCTTCGAACAAGGGATGCGCCGGGTGGAGGTGCATGCCAAGGGTCCGGGATCTGGACGTGACACCGCCATCCGCTCGTTGCAGAACACCGGTATCGAAGTCACCGGAATCAAGGACGTGACCCCGATTCCTCATAACGGATGCAAGATGCCCAAGCGGAAGAGGAATTAGAGATGGCTCGTTACACCGGTCCCAAGGTCCGCCTGTCACGGCGCCTCAACACCAACATCTTCGACAACGAAAAGGGCCGCAAGGCTCTCGAGCGCCGTCCTTTCCCTCCGGGACAGCACGGTCGTACCCGTCGTCGGTCCGCCGGTAGCGAGTACCTGGCTCAGCTCCAGGAGAAGCAGAAGGCCAAGTACATCTATGGCGTTCTCGAGCGGCAGTTCCGCAAGACCTACGAAGAGGCCAACCGTCTCGCCGGTCCGACTGGTGAGAACCTGCTGCGTCTGCTCGAGTTGCGTCTCGACAACGTCGTGTACCGAGCCGGTTTCGGCAGCACCCGTCCGCAGGCTCGGCAGTTCGTGAGCCACGGATTGATCCAGGTCAACGGCAAGCGGGTGAACATCCCGAGTGCCCGGGTGAAGAAGGGTGACGTCGTGTCACTCGCCGCCAAGGCCCAGAACATGATCGTCATTCAGCACAACCTCGACACTCTCGACCGTTCGGTCGTGGGTTGGCTCGAGGCTGGCGACGGCGGCAAGCAGGTGACGGTGCGCACCGAACCGGCACGCGAGCACATCGACGTCCCGGTCCGCGAACAGCTCATCGTCGAGCTCTACTCGAAGTAATCCCATCCCCTCCGACGAACGGAAGTGAAACATGCTCGTCATCCAGCGACCCACAGTTGAAGCCATCGGCGACGAGGCGAACAATCGTCAGAGTTTCGCTATCGGCCCGCTCGAGCCCGGTTTCGGGCACACCATCGGAAACTCGCTGCGACGCGTGCTGCTGTCGGCCATCCCGGGAGCAGCCATCACCTCGGTGCGTTTCGACGAGGCTCTCCACGAGTTCGACACCATCCCTGGTGTGGCCGAGGACGTCACCGACATCATCTTGAACCTGAAGGACATCGTGCTCCGGTCCACATCGGAAGAGCCGGTTGCCATCCGTGTCGATGTCCGAGGTCCGGCGGTCATCACCGCTGGTGACATCCAGTGCCCGGCCGATGTCGAGATCCTGAACAAGGATCTGGTCATCGCCACGGTGAACGCCAAGGGCCGTCTGGCAGTCGACCTCACCGTGGGTCAGGGACGTGGCTATCTCACCAGCGACCGTGACTCGGGTTCGCGAACCATCGGAGTCATCCCGATCGATGCCATCTTCACTCCGGTCCGCCGGGTGATGTTCGATGTGCAGCCGACCCGAGTCGAGCAGTCCACCAACTATGACAAGTTGGTGCTCGACATCGAGACCGACGGCACGCTGTCGCCGCGTGACGCCCTGGCTTCGGCAGGTGCGACGCTGCGCTCACTGGTGGATCTGATCGCCAATCTCTCCGAAGAGCCCAAGGGACTCGAACTGGGCGAGGTCATCCAGGCTGGTGCCGCCAGTCCGGATCTGGACATCGCCATCGAGGATCTGGATCTCTCCGAGCGTCCCCGCAACTGCTTGAAGCGGGCGCAAGTCAACACCATTGGGGAGCTGCTCAGCAAGACCGAGGACGACCTCTTGAACATCACCAACTTCGGACAGAAGAGTCTGGACGAGGTCAAGCAGAAGCTCGACGAGCGGGGATTGTCCCTGCGCGGGTGAGCCCGTCCGACAACTGAAGCGAAAGTAGAACGAAGATGCCCGCAAAACCTCGCCGAGCCCGAAACTTCGGAGGGAGCTCCCAGCACCAGAAGTTGATGCTGGCCAACCTCACGGCTTCGCTGATCGCCGCTGAAGCGATCGAGACCACCGAAGCCAAGGCCAAGGCGCTGCGCCCCATCGCCGAGAAACTGATCACCAAGGCCAAGAAGGCCAGCGATGGCGACGCCGCCAGCATTCACCGCATCCGTCAGATCCAGGGCTACCTGGGTGACAAGGAAATGACCCACAAGTTGGTCACCGAAGTCGCGCCGCGGTATGCCGATCGCAACGGTGGGTACCTGCGCATCCTCAAGTTGGGGCCGCGTCACGGTGACAACGCCCCCATGGCCCGCGTCGAACTCGTCTGAGGTGACGAGTTCGGTGCTCGCCACCGTGAGATGAGCACACCATGAACGTCACCGAGCCCGCCGTGAGGCGGGCTCGAC
>JBMTPW010000126.1:0-5772 GCA_049444115.1 Ilumatobacteraceae bacterium
AACGCTGCCGGCGGCACGATCGCGGTGAGTGCCGTTCGTTCACCATGGGCATCGGAGAGTGCCCCGGCGATGAGTCCACCGAAGAAGCCGCCCATCAAGAAGATGTAGACCCCCACCATGGCGAAGGCCTGCGAGCGCATCTGATACGGAATGATGGCCGAGATGGCCGGACCCACTTGGGTGAAAGCCGCTCCCTGGAAAGCCTGGCCGATGGCGACGAAGGCGATCATCACTGCGGCATTCTGGAAGCGCATCCCGACGGTGATGAAGAGGCCGTAGCCGAGAATGCAGATGCCCATCATGCGCAAGGCCAGCGGCGGATCCCGGCGGATGAGACGTTCGCCGATACGACCAGCGATCGGGATGCCGATGAGGGCGCCGGACCAGGTGATGGCGCCGATCCAGCCGCGCTTGACCGCGCTGTAGCCGTACGAATCCTCGAGCAGGAGGTTGAAGGCTCCTGGCACGGCGATGAGGGCGAAACCGAGCACCCCGATGCCGACCACCAAGTAGTAGAAGGTGCGGACCTTCTTCAGGCGTTGGAAAGCCGCCGACAACCGCACCGGGGGCTCGGCCACGTCTTCGTGCAGTTGCACGCCCAGCACGGCTTCTTGTTCCTGACGGCCGCGCACTGGTTCGGGCAGACGCAGCGACCAGAGCACGCTCAAACCGGCCGGAATGGTGAGAGCGAGAAACACCAACCGCCAGTCACCGGCATCATCACCGGCGGCGAGCACGATCACACCAGCGAACAGCGGACCGAGGACTTGTCCGATGGGACGTCCGAGGGCTTCGAGAGCGAAGATGCGCGTGCGCACCCCGAGTGGATATTGGTCGGCAACCAATGAGGGCCCGATGGGAATGCGCGCCGAGGCGCCGAATCCCGACCCGGCGCGGGCCACGCCCATCTGAAAGGCGTTCACCACCACTCCGGTGAGGACCACGAATCCCAACCAGAGACCGGTGGCTGCACTCATCACGCGCACGCGGGCCCGGCGGTCGGCCAACCAGGCGAACGGAATGGTGGCCAAAACCAGAACGACCCCGCCGAAACTCTGCAGCCCGAGAAGCACCGTGTCGGAAATGTTGAGCGACTCCTGAATATCGGGCCCGAGTACCTGCAAGGCGACGCGGTCGAATTCTTCGAAGATGGTGAAGAGCAACAGCACGATGGCGATGCCGAATCCGCCTTGGCGGAAACCGTCACCCAGGGTCATCGGGCCACTCTCGGACCCGGGATATTGATCGTGCGGATCGGTCGCGGAGGCCGAATCGGCAGCGAGCCGCGATTCTTCTTCGGCCACGATCGAAGCAGCCAGGCGAGCAGCAGCCGACGTTTCGGCTGACCGTTCTACGTCGTTGGACACGTCGCGCTCCCCCTCATCACAGTCCCCCAGGACATCCCCCTACTTTGCCCCAGGCCGTTCGGGACAGAGTAGTCCAGATTTCTGACGGGGCGTCAGAAACTCGAAATCTGTGCTACCTTGCGATCCGTCACCGGTCCGAGGGGGATTCCATTGGTGGCACGAGGAGGAGGAAACATCCATGAAATTCCGACCGAGAATTGCGCTCGCCACTCTGGCCAGCGCCAGTCTGGTCCTGGCGGCCTGTGGAGGTGACGGTGGCGGCACCGAGGACACGACCGCTGACACGTCGGCATCCACCGAAGCCCCGACCACTGAAGCCGTCGAGGAGCCCACGGCATCCGACATCGGCGTCACTGCGGACACCATCAAGATTGCGGTGGCCGTTTCCGATCTGGAGGCCGTGCGCGCCGCCGGTATCTCCATTCCCGAGACCCTGACCACCGATCATCTCTTCGACCGCTGGAACGTGTTCGCCGAGAAATGGAACGCCGAGGGTGGCATCAACGGTCGTCAGATCGAATTCGTCCGCGTGGTGTGGGATCCGTTGAACCCGGCCTCCTTCGATGCGCTGTGCGCTGCGGCCACCGTCGACAACGAAGTCTTCGCTCTGTTGAACGGTACGGGTCTCGCATCGCCAGCCCGGAAGTGCGTGCTGGATGCCGGTGTGCCGGTCATGTACGGCGACGTCGTGGCTCAGGCCGAACTGGACTCCGGATTGATGATCTCGCTGGCCCCGCCGTCCGAAGTGGTGGCCAAGGCCGGAGTCGAGGCCTGGGTCGCCGGTGGATCGGTTCCGTCGCCGGCCAAGATCGGCGTGGTGGCCAACAACACACCGGCCATCAAGGCCGCTGGTGAAGCGGCCAAGACTGCTCTCGAAGCCGCCGGCTACGAGGTGGAGGTCATCGAGACCAACTCCCTCGCCGGTGACAACGCCGCCACCAATGCCGAGGGCGCTGCTGCAGTGGGCACCCTCAAGGCCAATGGCGCCGTGCACATCTTCCTGGCCACGCCGTTCACCGAGAACACCGGTTTCTGGCAGGCCGCGGCAGATGCGGACATGCCCTTCACCATGCTCGACACCAACTCGTCGCAGTGCTCCGCCTTCGGTCTCAGCCGGGCGCCCGCTGCCGCAGTCGGCAGTGAGTGCGTGACCGCCTACGACCACTCCACCTCGGAGGGACAAGGCGTGCGCGCCGACACCGAGTTCGAGGCCGAATGCCGCGCCTTCGCCGATGCCAGCTTCTCGGACTACTACGGCGGTCCGTCGAACCCGGGTGTGCCGGCCGGTCAGAAGATCACCGACTCCACCGGCAAGGTGCTGATCTCGGACTATGCACCGCAGGAATGCACCATTGCCAACATCCTCTACCAGGCCTTGACGAACGCCGGGGTCAACCCGACCCGGGCCTCGTTCATCGAAGCAGTGCTGGCCCTCGGTGAAGTGCCGATGGCTCTCGCAGCGGGTGGAACGGGTTCGTTCGGTCCGGGCAAGGCCTACGCCGCCGACAAGGTGCACACCATTCGCATCACTGCTGCCGATCCATCGGTGGCCCCCGATGCCAATGGCACCTACAACGGCTGCGCCGCTCCGGTGAACTGCGGAATCGTCATCGGCGATTGGGTACCGATTTCCTGATCGTCCGTCGATAGTCAGTGAGAGGGCCGTCCTTCGGGGCGGCCCTCTTTGCGTTCGGGTACGTCTGCAATGTGTTCACGGCCAAGGAACGCCTAATGCCCTGGCGGCCGAACCGAGTTTCATGAGCAGGCGATACGGCTGATTGGACAATCTCTCGAAATCGTGTCGCTCGTAGAAGGAACGCGCGGCATCGTCGATTGCGTCGACAACCACCACCCTCCCGCCGACTCGGCGAGCTGCGGTGAGGATGATCTCGAGCGCGTCAACAAGTAGTTCCGCGCCCAACCCTCGGCCCTGAACCGAGGTGTCCAGCGCAAGCTTTGCCAACAAAACCGCGGGAATGGTCTCGGGCGCGCCCCGAGCGATGCGGATTGGGGCCGCTCCCCGACTGAGAAGGTGAGGCGCAATCGCGAAGTACCCAACCACGATGCCTTCCGCATCGAGGAGCACGTAGGTCCTCGTGCCGTGACCCGTTGCCGTGTGTGCATGGCTCCGAAGCCACTCATCGAGCTCTTCGTTTCCACACGCGAAATCCGCCAGCGAATGATTGCCCAAAGGCTCGATGAGGAGTGTCACCGCGTGGTGATTCGAGTGCTCCGTCGGGCCCGCACCACGGCTTCGGCCAGACCGGGAACAGGGTCTGGTTCGTCGAGAGCAGCCAGGAGTCGATCGAAATATTCGGCCGGCGTTGCTGTCACCATCGACGACGTGAGGACCTCATCGGCCCGATCGACCGCAGCACGAACGACGAACGCTGATGACGACGTCCCGGAGAGCGCTGCGGCGCGATCGATCAACGCCCGCTCGTCTGGCGAAAGCCGCGCTTCGATCCGATCCGTCTTGATGGCCATGGCCCCTCCTCCCTTATGTACGGACAATTGTACGGCGAGACCGAGGCCGCTACAAGGAGTTTTCTCGACCACTCCCTGAATGTCACTCGGATCGACGACCAACTCAGCGGGCGGTGACGGTGTAGGTGTCGCGACCGGACTTCAGCACCGTGCCCGGGCGACGGCCATTGGCCTCGCCGTTCTCCACGATGGTGACGCCATTGACCAACACACGCTTCACCCCGTGCGAACCGGCGGTCAGCCGCGAGGAGTCACCGGGAAGGTCGACCACCAGGCGGGCCTCTTCGGAGCCGATCTCGTTCGGATCGAAGAGCACCAGATCGGCGTACGCCCCGTTGCGTACTTCGCCCCGGTCGGTGAGGCCGAACAACTTGGCTGGAGCCGAAGTCATCATCTTCACGGCGTGCTCCACCGGCACCAATTTGCGGCCGCGCAGACAATCGGCCAACCACCGGGTGGGATAGGGAGCACCGCACATGCGGTCGAGGTGCGCACCGGCATCCGAACCTCCGATGATGGCCCGATCGTCCTGCCAGAGTTCGGCACGCATCCGCCAGGATTCGTCGTCGTCATCCTGCGGTGTGGGCCACAAGATGGTGCGCAACTCATCGGCCAGCACGATGTCCAACAAGGTTCCAAAGGAACTCTGGCCGCGTTCTTTGGCAATGTCCCGAACGACTCGGCCCGATAGACCGCGATTCTCCTCCGAATACGTGTCGCCAATGACGTAATCGCCCCAGTCGGCGAGACGTCGAAAGACTCCGGCAGCTTGGGACAGGCTGCTCTCCAGCATCGCGAGGCGCGTATCGGGATCACGCAGTCGCTTCATGCGTTCTTCCACCGGAACGCCCAGAATCTGCTGCCAACCCGGCAGCAGCCAGAGACCGCAAAAGTTGAGAAAGCTCATGTTCATGGGCACCTGCACCGGCATGGTGAGGGCCACGACCTTGCCACCCAGTTGGCGCGCCCGATCGAAGGCCGAGATCTGCCGGGGGACGCGATCGGGTTCACGGGAGTCGACGGTGAGCACGTTCCAGTTCATCGGACGGTTGGCCGCCGCACTCATGCGTCCCAGCAGTTCGATCTCGTCGTCATCGAAGCGATCCAGACACCCCGGCACGATGCCTTCGAGTGTCGTGCCCTCGTGGCGACCGACCTCTTCGCACAGGGCGATCAACTCGTCGTGCGTGGCCCACCGGCTGGCCACCGGCTCACCGTCGCCGTCGCTGTGCGAGGTGGAATTGGTGAAGGAAAATCCCAGTGCTCCCGACTCGATGGCCTTGGCCAATTCGGCGCGCATGGCCGCCACCTGCTCGGGTCGGGCCTCGGCTCCCACCGCATCGGGGCCCATCACGTAGCGGCGAATGGCGCAGTGCCCCACCAGGAATCCGGCGTTGACCGAGATGTTCCCCTCCAAGCGGCCGAGATAATCGGAGAACGTCTCCCAGGACCAGTCGGTGCCGTTCTCGAGGGCGGCAAGTGGCATCCCCTCGACCTTGGACATCATCTTGCGCAAGTAGTCGGCATCGCCGGGAAGCAACGGCGCCAGGGTGAATCCGCAGTTGCCCCCCATCACCGTGGTCACACCGTGCACGCTCGACGGGCTGGCCGTCGGATCCCACAACAACTGCGCGTCGTAGTGCGTGTGGGGATCGATGAAGCCCGGTGTCACCATCAGACCGGTGGCGTCGACGACCTCGGCGGCATCACCGGTCACGGTGCCGACAGCCACGATGCGGTCACCACGGATACCGATATCGGCCTGGCGCGGCGGTGCGCCGGTGCCATCGACGAGCGTTCCTCCACGGATGACCAGATCGAGCGTGTTGTCCGACATCGGCAGCCTGCTTTCGAGATCGATATCTCCGCCAGTGCCGAGTGCACTGGAATCTGACGGTGCGTCAGATTGTAGCCTTGG
>JBMTPW010000127.1:0-5767 GCA_049444115.1 Ilumatobacteraceae bacterium
CAGCAAGCGGGTTGGCATTGGTGACCGGAGCCGGGGCCGTGCTGGTGTTGGCCGCTCTGGCATTGGCCAGCGCCCTGATCATCACCACGTTGGGGCTGAAGGCGATCTTGATGGCCATTCGCGACATCACCATTGGCGCCGGATCGGGACTGTCGCGTTCGGTTGAACGCCAGTGGCGTCGAGTCGCCACCCTGGACGACACCGACAGAAGCGATGACTGGCCGGCCGATGCAACCGAGCACGATGTGTGGTCGATGGAGGGCGAGTCCGGGATCATCGATGCCTCCCAGGACGTCGAAGCCGTGGACGATGCAGCGGTCGCGCCGACCGCCGGTGTCGAGTCGGCCCCCCTTTCCCGCAACTCAGTTCGGGTGGATGCGGTCGAACCGCATGTCCAGGGTCGACTCGGCGACGAGGACGAGGAAGCGTCCAAGAAACCCGGCACCACGTCCTGGAAGTTGCCCCCGGCCGCCTATCTCAGTCGCACCGGTAAGCAGTCCATCGACGAGAAGGAAATCGATCAGCGCGGCCGGGATCTCGAGAGTGCGCTCTCCTCGCACGGCGTCGAGGTTCGCCTCGTGGACCGTACCGTCGGACCCACGGTCACCCGCTACGAACTCGAGTTGGGGCCGGGAGTGAAGGTGGCCCGCGTCACCAGTCTGCAAAAGGACATCGCCTATGCCTTGGCCGCTACCGACGTGCGGATCCTGGCACCGATTCCGGGCCGATCGGCGATCGGTATCGAGGTTCCGAACCGCACCCGTCAGTTGGTCTCGCTCGGGGACCTCTTGGCCTCGGCCGAAGCCAAGACCAGCAATCATCCGCTCGACGTGGCCATTGGTAAGGACATCGCCGGACGTTCGGTGTTCCTGAACCTGGCCACGACCCCCCATTTGCTCATCGCCGGCGCCACCGGGGCCGGCAAGTCGAGTGGGATCAACTGCATCATCACCTCGCTCTTGATGCGCACCACTCCGGATCAGGTTCGACTCATTCTCGTGGATCCCAAACAGGTGGAAATGGGGCAGTACGCGCGACTTCCGCACCTCTTGACCCAGCCGGTCACCAATCCCAAGAAGGCCGCGAATGCTTTGGCCTGGGCCGTGAAGGAAATGGAACGCCGCTACGACGTGCTCTTCGAGATGGGCTATCGCGACATCACCGGTTACAACGCTGCTTACGATCGGGGGGAGCTCTCGGTGGAGGCCGGCTCCGATCGAGAGCTCGAACGGATGCACTACATCGTGGTGGTCGTCGACGAGTTGAACGACCTGATGATGGTGGCGGCGCGCGATGTGGAAGAAAGCATCACCCGCATCGCTCAGAAGGCCCGCGCCGTCGGGATCCACCTGGTGATCGCCACCCAGCGTCCCTCGGTGAACGTGATCACCGGAGTCATCAAGGCCAACGTTCCTGCCAGGGCCGCCTTCGCCGTCTCCTCCCAAACCGACAGCCGGGTCATTCTCGATCAAGTCGGCGCCGAGAAACTGGTGGGACGAGGCGACATGTTGCTCCTCCCGGGCAACTCTGCCGTGGCCCAGCGCATCCAGGGTTGCTGGGTGGAAGAAGACGAAGTACGCAAGGTGGTGTCGTTCTGGCGTCAACAAGCCCCCGTCCAATACGTGAGCGGAGTGGAAGGGGATGAACCTTCCACCGGTAGTGCGGCGGGGCGGGCCATCACCGAGAGCGCCATCACCGATGGAGCATCGGAGGACTCCGATGACGCCCTGGTCAAGAAGGCCATGGAGTTGGTGGTGCGGAGCCGCCTCGGATCCACCTCGATGCTGCAGCGCAAATTGGGTGTCGGTTTCGCCCGAGCCGGTCGCATCATGGATCTCCTGGAACAACGCGGGGTCGTCGGTCCGAGCACTGGAAGCAAGGCCCGCGAGGTCCTGATGACGGTCGAGGAATTCGAAGCACTCTGAGAGGTCTAGAGTGCCCTCGTCGACGAACAGGGGGCGCACATGGAACTGGTGGAGATCACATCGGGACTCAGGTTTCCGGAAGGACCGATCGCATTACGGGACGGTCGGGTGCTCCTGGTCGAGATGTTCGGCCCGCGGATCACCATGGTTGATCCGGATGGCACCAAGCACACCGTGGCCGAGGTCGTCGGTGGCCCGAACGGCGCCGCCATTGGACCCGATGGGGCGCTGTATCTCTGCAACAACGGTGGTTGTTTCACCGAGGTCGACTTCGGAGGCCTCTGCTTTCCTGGTCCCTTCGATCCGGCGCGGTATTCGGGCGGCCGTATCCAGAGAGTGAACATCGACACCGGCGCAGTCGAGGATCTCTACACGTCCTGCGACGGTCGACCGCTACGGGCTCCCAACGATCTGGTGTTCGACACCCACGGGGGCTTCTACTTCACCGATCACGGCATCCGCGACAGCGCGGCGCGCACCTCGGATCTCACTGGCATCTACTACGCCAAGGCCGATGGCAGCAAGATCCAAGAGATCGCCTTCCCCGTCGAGAGCCCCAATGGCATCGGACTGTCCCCAGACGGAAAGACGCTGTACTGGGCCGAGACCCATACTGGACGGGTCTTTCGGCGCGACGTCGTCGAGCCAGGAGTCCTGTCGCCGACGGCTCCCGGTGATACGAGTGTGGTCCTGTGCGGCCTTCCCGGTCTGCAGCTCTTCGATTCCCTGGCGGTCGACGGTTCGGGCAACGTCTGTGTTGCAACATTGGTGAACGGTGGAATCACCGTGATCTCTCCGCAGGGGGAAGTCGTCGAGCACGTCCCAACGGGCGACCTTCTCACCACCAACATCTGTTTCGCCGCCGACGGTTCCGATATCGCGTACATCACCTTGTCCGGAACGGGTCGTCTGGTGAAGGCGCGCTGGACCTACGGTGGGTTGGCACTGGCGCACTCGCGCTGAGAGCAGTCGGTCCCCGACGGTCGGTATCCTCGAGACGTGACCGGCGCATCCCGACAGTTCTACGTGGAGACCTTGGGCTGCCCGAAGAATCAAGTCGACTCCGACAAGATCATCGGAACGCTCCTGCGCGACGGGTACGTTCCGGTCGATGAGGCCGGCCAGGCCGATCTGGTGGTGGTCAACACGTGTGCTTTCATCGACGCGGCGCGGCGCGAATCGATCGACACGATTCTGGCACTCGACGATGTTCGTCGGCCGGGAGCCACTTTGGTGGTGACCGGATGCATGGCCGAGCGCTATGGATCGGAGATCTCCGATGCGCTCCCCGAAGTGGACCTGGTGGCCGGCTTCGGGGTTTCGGTGGTGCCGACCAAGAAGCGGATTCCGGTTTCGTCGCAACCGGTGCCGATCATGGATCTGCTCAATCTGCCGCGTCCCAAGAGCACTCTGCCCTGGGCCTACGTGAAGATCGCCGAAGGATGCGATCGGCAGTGCGGATTCTGTGCCATCCCGTCGTTCCGAGGTCCGCAACGAAGCCGAGATGTCGACTCCATCCTGCAAGAGGTCCGCGACCTCCACGTGCGCGAAGTGGTGCTGGTGGCCCAGGATCTCGCCAGCTATGGGAAGGATCGTCCGGATGTTCTCGGCGCGGGCAGCATCGTTCCGCTCGTGCGCAGCGTTGCGGAAGAAGTGGACCGCGTTCGCCTTCTCTATCTGTATCCGAGCGATCTCTCCGACGACTTGATCGCGTTGATGATCGGCATCCAGATGCCGTACTTCGACCTCTCGCTCCAGCACGTGAGCAAACCCTTGTTGCGTCGGATGCGGCGTTGGGGCGACGGGAGGCGCTTCCTCGAACGGATCGAAGCGATCCGTCGATTGGAGCCCGACGCCGCCTTCCGCAGCAATTTCATCGTCGGCTATCCGGGCGAGACCGAAGAGGACCACGATGCCCTGTTGGATTTCGTGGAGGCGGCTCAATTGGATTGGTGCGGGTTCTTTCCGTATTCGCCCGAAGATGGAACGTATGCGGTCACCTTGGACGGGCAGGTGGATCCAGCTCTGGCTCGAGAACGTCTGGCCGAATTGAGCGAGTTGCAGGATCGGATCACTGCGGCGCGACGCGATGCATTGATCGGCAGGAGGATTTCGGTGCTCGTGGACGGTCCCGGAGAGGGCCGATCCCACCGTGAGGCTCCCGAAATCGACGGCATCATCGAACTGCCACCCCATCTGGAACCGGGCAGCATCGTCGATGTCACCGTCACTGCGGCCACCGGACCCGATCTGACCGCGATCCTCTGACGAGCAGGGAGGTTCGCGGCGCGCGGATCCGTGTGGCAGGCTGGCGGGGTGCCGGTCGACCCCAATGCCATTGCGACGTGGGCCAATGCCGTCACGGTCGGACGGATCCTGGTGTCACCGCTGATGTTCCTGGTGGTGCCCGAGGCCCCCGGGGGTTCGTGGTGGGCAGTGATCCTCTGGGTGGCCCTGTGCTCGAGCGACGGCATCGACGGATACCTGGCACGTCGCCATGGAGCGACTCGGTCGGGGGCTTTTCTCGATCCCTTGGCCGACAAGGTGCTGGTTCTCGGAGCCATGTTCACCTTGGTCAGCCGGGACATCTTCTGGTTCTTGCCGGTTCTGATCATCGCTGTGAGGGAGATCGCCATCAGCATGTATCGCGTGTTTGCCGGCGCAAAGGGTGTCAGCGTTCCAGCCAGTCGCATCGCCAAGTTCAAGACGGTCTGCCAGCAATTGAGCGTGGGATTCGCCCTGGCTCCGTTGACCACCGACGATGCGACGTGGTTGTGGCAGGGACTCCTGTGGTCCGCGGTCGTTCTCACCACTGTGAGCGGTATGCAGTATCTCTGGAGGGCGCGCCGGGCGGCGCGTCGGACATTGGTGGCCGGGTGACGGCTTCGTCATGCGCTGCTCGGTGATCGCGGTCGGCACCGAACTGCTGCTCGGACAGATCACGGACACGAATTCTTCGTGGATCGGCGGACGGTTGGCCGCCAACGGTATCGACTCCCTTCTCCAAGTGAAGGTGGGCGACAATCAGGAACGAATCGTTGCCGTGCTGCATCATGTCCTTGCCCAATCCGATGCCGTCATCATGTGCGGCGGTCTTGGTCCGACCCACGACGATCTGACCCGTGAAGCCATCGCCGCCATCATGGGAGTCGAGTTGCAGCTCGATGAATCGATTGCCGACACCATTCGTGCGATGTTCGCGGCTCGACAGCGGCGGATGCCGGAGAACAATCTTCGCCAAGCGATGGTTCCCGTCGGGGCCGAAGTCATCGCGCAGACTCGCGGGACGGCTCCCGGTCTCATGTGCCCCGTGGGTGACAAGGTCGTCTACGCCGTTCCCGGGGTGCCGCACGAAATGCAGGACATGATGGAACGCGCCATCCTGCCCGATCTCCGTCGACGGAGCGGTTCGAACGACGTCATCATGAGCCGGGTCATCCGCACGTGGGGCGAGAGCGAAAGTGGTCTGCACGAGCGTCTGGCCGCCCTGATCGAGGAATTGGAGATCGGGTCCAATCCGACCCTGGCCTTTCTCGCCAGTGGTTGGGAGGGCATCAAGGTTCGGCTCACGGCCAAAGGTCCGAGTGTCGCCGAGGTGACGGAGTTGCTCGACTCGTGGCAGGCCAAGGTTCTCGAGATCGTTGGTGATGTGGTCTTCGGTTTCGACGACGACACCATGGAATCGGTGGTGCTGCAACTCTTGCGGGAGCGCGGTCTGAGCCTGGGTCTCGCCGAGTCGGTGACCGGAGGATTGGTTTCGGGCAGGTTGACGTCGGTTCCCGGTGCCAGCGAGGTCTTCCGCGGCTCGGTGGTGTCGTATGCCAGTGGCGTGAAGTTCGAAG
>JBMTPW010000128.1:0-5733 GCA_049444115.1 Ilumatobacteraceae bacterium
CAGCACCGGGAACTCGAATCCCACACCGAAGGCGGCGATCACCAGGGCCACCAGGCTCACGTACTTGGTGATCTGGTAGGCCTGTTGGACATCGGCTCCCGACCATCCCACCAGGAATTCGAGGCCCCGATCGAGAGTGAGGTACGCCAGCATTCCGCCGATGACGAAGAGCACCACCGACGACAACACGAAGGGAATGGCGTAGCGCTTCTCCTTGGCGTGCAGAGCCGGAACCACGAAACGCCAGATCTGCCACAGCACCACCGGCAGGGCCAGAATCAGACCGCCGTAGAGAGCGATGCGGAGCCGGGCATTGAAGCCGTCGAGTGGTCCGAGCGAGTAGAGATCGCAGTCGGTGACGAGATCCGGGCGCCGTTCGCACAGTCGGTCGTAGGGCTGGCGGATGAACTCGAGAACCGGATCGTAGAAGGTCAGGATGACGATGACGCCGAGGGTGACCGCAAGCGAGCTTCGAATCAGACGGGAGCGCAATTCGCGGAGATGTTCCGTCAGCGTCATGGTCTCGGCTGCCGGTCCTGCTTTCCTGTTCGATCCGAATCGCATGTCAGCGGCTGCCCGGGTCGTTCTCGCCCGGAAGGTCCGGCGGAGAGCCGATGTCCTCCCGCGTGGCCGGTTCGAGGCTCGCCGGAGTAATCGACGCAGCCCCGTCCGGCTTCGGCTCGTTGACGGTGTTCAACACCGTGTCGCGGGTGAGTTGCGCAGTCTGACGGAGTTCGCGCAAGGGTTCGTCGAGGGCATTGCGGAACTCGCTCTGGAAACCCGAACCCATCCGGCGGAGCTCGCCGTAGATGCGCCCGAACCGACGGATCGCATCGGGCAGTTTCTCTGGTCCGAGCACGACGAGGGCCAGCAGCAAGATGATGACGATCTCGCTACCCGAGAGGTTGAACACGAGTCGAGTCTAGGGATCTCGCTCCCGATCCCGTGGGGCGTCTCACCCCCTAACATCCATCGGCGGTGCAGCAGTTACTCCCCTCCCTCATCGATCCACCGATCGTTTTCGCCCATCGTGGTGCCCGTGCCTATGCGCCCGAAAACACCCTGGAGGCGTTCGCCTTGGCCGTCCGGCTCGGCGCCTCCGGTTTGGAGAGCGACGTCTGGGTGACGCGCGACGGAGTCGCTGTCCTGGATCACGATGGTGTCGTGGGACGGCGGGGGCGAAAGCTGCCCATCTCCGAGGTCGACCGAGCCTCGCTGCCCGCGTCCATCCCATCCCTCAAGGAGTTGCTGCTCCGGCAAACCGGTGATTTCGAGTTGTCGCTCGACGTGAAGGATCCAGCCGCATTCGCTCCCACCGTGGCGGCGATCCGATCGGTGCGTCCGGAGATCGAATCACGGGTCTGGCTGTGCCATCCCGATGTGGATGTGGTGATCGGCTGGCGGGGCGCCACTGCTGCTCGTCTCGTGGACTCCACACGCTTGGTGCGGATCAAAGAAGGTGTGGAACGTCGCGCTGCTCGACTGAAGGACCACGGTGTCGATGCCTTGAACATGCACCATTCCGACTGGACCGGGGGCTTGGTGACGATGGTGCACCGGTTCGAGCGTCTGGCGCTCGGATGGGATCTGCAATTCGATCACCAGTTGGTCACCGGCTTGCGAATGGGACTCGATGGTGTCTTCAGCGACTATCCCGACCGACTCGTCGACGCTCTCAACTCGTATCGCACCGCGCGCCGGTGATCACAGCCAGGACCAGGCGCTCGACGGCCAGATCGCCACGAAGGCTCGTCCGCGAATCTTGTCGATCGGAATGGGTCCGAAGGCGCGGCCGTCGAAGCTCTGCACCCGATTGTCGCCCATCACGAGGACGTGGTCATCGGGTACGGACCGGGGTTCCATGTCCACGTAATCACCGCAGCGCTGGCGCAAATCCGTCTGGGCCACCTGGAGCGGATCGAGGTATGGCTCTTCGAGCAGTCGTCCGTCGACGAACACGACGCAATCCCTGATTTCGACCGTCTCGCCCGGCAGACCGATGACTCTCTTGATGAGGTCGTCGTGATTGTTCCCCTGGACGCGGTCGAACACGATCACGTCGCCGCGGTTGACGTCGTGCAGTCGATAGGACATCTTGTTCACGAGGACCCGTTCGCGCGGCATCAACGTGGTTTGCATGCTCGGTCCGTCGATGTAGTACTGCTGGAACATGAATGTGCGGATGAGGAATGCCGCACTGATGGCGATCACCACCACCAGAATCCACTCGGCCACGGCCCACAGGCCTGACCCACGGTTCTGCGTCTGCTCTCCCGTGACGTCCAGGTCCGAGGTGCTCACTGCGAGACGTTGCCGTTCATGCCCCGACCACGGTAGTGCGTGACCGTCCCGATTGCAGGACATCGGCTCAACCCAGGGAGGAAATGAGCTTGTCCACCCGTTCGTCACGGCTCCTCAAGGGATCCTTGCAGAGCACCGTGCGTTGGGCCTGATCGTTCAGTTTCAGGTGCACCCAGTCCACCGTGTAGTCGCGTTTGTGCAGTTTGGCCGCCTTGATGAACTCCCCGCGCAGGCGGGCCCTCGTGGTTTGGGGCGGCGTGTCCACGGCGGTGTCGATGTCGTGCGGACTGCACAGGGTTTCGGCGAGGCCGTGACCCTGCAGTTTGTAGAAGAGCCCGCGGTCCTGCATCACGTCGTGGTATTGCAGATCGATGAGCTGCACTCGGGGATCGTCGAATTCGACACCGTGTCGCTCGCAGTAGGCGGTCATCAGTCGATGCTTGATCACCCAGTCCACCTCTCGATCGAGCGACAAGGGATCCTTCTCGAGAGCGGTGACGCAGTGTTCCCACATGTCGAGTGCCCGTTGTTCGAGCGGTGGAAAGCCCTTGGTGTTCGCATATCGGAGCGCCCGGTCGAGGTATTCCCGTTGGATGTCGAGGGCACTCACTTCGCGCCCGTTGGCCAGATTGACGGTACGTCGACACGTGATGTCGTGGCTGATGTCGCGGATGGCGCGAATGGGGTTCTCGAGCGTCATGTCCCTGAGAACCACGTGGGGGTCCTCCATCATGCGCAACATGCAGGCCGTCGAACCAACCTTCAAGAACGAGGAGTACTCGCTCATGTTCGAATCCCCCACGATGACATGGAGGCGCCGGTACTTCTCGGCATCGGCGTGCGGTTCGTCGCGGGTGTTGATGATCGGTCGACTGCGCGTGGTGGCCGAAGACATGGTCTCCCAGATGTGGTCGGCACGCTGGGTGATCGAGTAGACGGGTCCTCGGGCGGTCTGGACGATCTTGCCTGCACCAGTGAAGATCTGACGCGAGACCAGGAAGGGGATGAGGACTGCCGAATGAGTACCGAGATCGTCGTCGCGACTGGTGAGGTAATTCTCGTGGCAGCCGTAGCTGTTGCCAGCCGAGTCGGTGTTGTTCTTGAAGAGGTAGATGGTGCCGCGGATGCCCTCCTCGCGGAGGCGTTCCTCGGCCGATACGACCAGGGTCTCCAGGATGCGCTCGCCAGCCTTGTCGTGGACCACGACGTCGTAGAGCGAATCGCATTCGGGCGTGGCGTACTCGGGATGGGAGCCGACGTCGAGATACAGCCGGGCACCATTCTCGAGGAAGACGTTCGAACTGCGTCCCCAGGTCACGACCTTGCGAAAGAGATATCGGGCGACCTCATCGGGGCTGAGGCGGCGGTGACCTCTCAGGGTGCAGGTGATCCCGTACTCGTTCTCGAGTCCGTAGATGCGCCGGTCCATGTCAGGCAAGGTACCGGCCAGGGACGACCACGGCTGAGATCGATGTCACAGGTTTGCGATCATCCAGCCAGGAGCGCGGCCACGTCGGCGTCGTCGATTCGGATGAAACACCGGCGGCCATTGGAACGACTGAGATGAGCCACTTCCAGGTCATCGGCCACCAGGCGTCGATCCGGTCCAGAAAGTGCTGCGACGCACTTCGTGACGACGGAACGGAGGTCGTCATCGGCCGCCCAGACGGCGCGCAGGCGTTCGTCGATGGCCTCGGCATCTCCCCCGAGCACGCTGAATCCGTGTTCATCCATGAGAGTTCCGTCGTACATGATGTGGAACAGTTGATCGCCCGACGCATCGACCCCGACTTCGGCCAAGAGGATCTCCACCTCGAAGGGCTTCACGTCATGGGTGAACGTCTGGCCGAGGATCTGCGCGTATTCGTTGGCGAGACTCCGGGCCCCGACGTCGTCGCGCGAGTACTGGTAGCCCCGGATGTCGGCGTTGCGAACTCCGAAACGTCGCAGCTGGTCGAATTCGTTGTATTTGCCGACGCCGGCGAAGCCGATGCGGTCGTAGATCTCGCTGACCTTTCGCAGAGTATTGGAGGGGTTCTCGGCGATCACGGCGATGCCGTCGCGGTACTGCGCTGCGATCAGCGC
Source organism: Ilumatobacteraceae bacterium (assembly GCA_049444115.1). Lineage (GTDB taxonomy): Bacteria > Actinomycetota > Acidimicrobiia > Acidimicrobiales > Ilumatobacteraceae > Casp-actino8. Next base: position 4,387 of record JBMTPW010000128.1, read on the forward strand.
CCGACCTCGAGCAATTCCTTTGCGCGCGTAATCGGCGCGGTCCTTCATCAACTGCTCGGGGGCGACGTAGAAGGGTTGGTTCATGACGACCTCCCTCCCGTCGAACGTCGGAGTTCCGCCAAGGTTTCGAACCGTCCTGCCAGGTCGGCGTCCGCGATGGAGACCCAGCCTTGGGCGGTGATGGTGGCCACGACCGGAAAAATGCCCCGGAGGACGTCGGGACCGCCGGTGGCCGAGTCGACGTCGGCGGCCTCCCACAGCGCCGCGCAGGCCAAGTCGATGGCGGCGTTCCGATCCAGATCCGGACGGAAGCCGACTTTCAGCACCGTGGCCGCCGGACCGCCCCCGGAGCCGGTGGCCACGAAGTCCTTTTCCTCGTAACGTCCGCCGGTGATGTCGAAGTCCCACAGACGGCCGGTACGGCGCGCCAGGTCGTAGCCCGCGAAGATCGGCAGCACCGCAAGGCCCTGCATGGCTGCGGCCAGGTTTGACCGCACCATCTGGGACAGTTGGTTGGCCTTGCCCTCGAGGCTGATCGACCGCCCGTCCAATTTTTCGTAATGCTCCAATTGCAGTTGGAAGATCTTGATCATGTCCATGGCCACACCAGCAGTCCCGGAGATGGCCACTCCGCTGAAACGGTCGGCAGGCACGACCTTTTCCATCTCCCGATTGGAGATGCGGTTTCCCATGGTGGCCCGTCGATCCCCGGCCATCACCACACCGTCGACGAAACGCAGAGCGAGCACCGTGGTGGCGTGTGCCAACTTGGTCTCCCTCAGGGACCTTTCGGTGAAGCGACGGAACTGAGCAGACGAGTCCGCATCGTCGAGGTAGGCGTCGGGGAAGAGCCGAGCGAGCGCGGGATCCTCCGGGCGCTCGGCATCCGGGTTGAGGCCGACCAGGCTCACGAGCGGATCCTCATCCTCGGCGCCCTCGGGTGTGACGAATTCGACGAGTTGCTCGAGGAGCGTCAGGAGCAGCCCCTTCTCCACCACGTCGACACGCAGGACGATTCGGCCGGTGGCTGTGCGTCGGAAGCCGTGGACGCTCACTTGTCGTCCTTGGCGAGAGTCGCCCACAGGCCGTAGGAATGCATCGCCGCGACGTCGCGCTCCATCTCGTCACGCGATCCGGACGAGACCACCGAGCGCCCGTCCTGATGGACCTGCATCATCAGCTTCTCGGCCTTCTCACGCGAGTAGTGGAAGTAGGTCATGAAGACGTAGGTCACATAGGACATGAGGTTGACGGGGTCGTTCCACACGATGGTGATCCACGGGGTGTCGGCGGAGACGACCTCATCGACATCGGGCCGCTTGAGCTCCGTGGGTGCCGTCGTCACGG
>JBMTPW010000129.1:0-5713 GCA_049444115.1 Ilumatobacteraceae bacterium
CAAGGCCAAGACCTACAACGGCGTCGTTCCCGGCCCGGAGATCCGGGTCCAGGTCGGAGATCGCGTCCGCATCGTGCTCACGAACGAGCTGAACGTCTCCACGTCGATCCACTTCCACGGCATCCGCGTGCCCAACGAATTCGACGGAGTGGATCCCTATACGCAACAACCCATTGCTCCCGGCGAAACCTTCACCTACGAGTTCCCCATCCTCGAACCAGCGGTGGGCATCTACCACCCCCACCACGATGCGCAGGTCCAGATTCCCGACGGCATGTTCGGATCCTTCATGGTCGGTCAGATGCCGATTCCTCCGGCTCTGGTCGCCAAGGGCTACTCGCGGGTCGACGAAGAAATGACCATGGTCCTGAATGACGCCGGAACGATCGGTCTCTCGCTCAACGGCAAGTCCTTCCCGGCGACCGAGGCCTACACCTTGCGCAAGGGGCAAGTCCTGATGGTCCACTACCAGAACGAAGGTCTCACCGGCCATCCGATGCACCTGCATCAACCCGTGGGTTGGATCATCGCCAAGGACGGCCATCCCCTCGACGTTCCCATGCCCACCGACACCGTCTGGGTGTCTCCCGGAGAGCGCTACACCGTGCTCTACAAGGGTGAGGACCTCGGAGTGTGGGCCTGGCACTGCCACATCCTCAGCCATGCCGAGGGACCGCAGGGCATGTTCGGCATGGTGTCGGCTCTCATCGTCACGCCTTGAATCGGCTTCTCCTCGGCCGGCGATTCGTCGTCAGGCCAGGGATGGGTATGTGCGGTGCCACTGCGCCAGGGCGTCGTCCAAGTGATCGGCGGCCACTGGCGGAGAGATGAGATAGCCCTGCGCCTGGTCGCAGCCGAGACTGCGCACCGTTCGCCACTGATCCACCGTCTCCACACCTTCGGCAATCACGGCGAGGTGCAACGAGTGCCCGACTTCGATACTCGTGCGCACCAGAGGATCAGGCTCGCGCGCTGCCCCATCGATGCGAAGCACCAGGGTTCGGTCCACCTTCAATTCGGTGAAGGGAGCCACCAAGAGCCGTTCGATGTTGCTCGTTCCAGTACCGAAATCGTCGACGGCCAGATTGAATCCCGCCAGTCGCAAGCGGGTGAGAATCGACAAGGACGGAGTCATGTCGGTGATCGGAGCGGTCTCGGTGATTTCGAATGTCCACGCGGAAGCGGGTGATGAACCGGTCAGGATTCGAGTCGCTCGACGCGGCAGTTCCTCGTCGTCGAGATCGAGAACCGAGACGTTCAGCGAGACATCGGCGATTTCTCTCAGGGCTGGATGGTTTCGCCGCTCGTCACTGGCCATCACCATGACCCGATCGAGGAGTTCTCTGGTTCGCCCCTCGCGTTCGACGACGCCCACGAGCACCGCCGGAGACACCGATCCGTGCTCCGGATGGTTCCATCGCACCAGTGCCTCCACTCCACGAACCACTCCTGTGGCCGTTTCGACCTTCGGTTGATACGCCAAATGGAGGAATCGCTCGTCCAGCAGGAGATCGGCACTGAGTTGAACTTTCGGGCCGGTCGGGTCGGCCGAGATCATGTCCGGCGTCCATTCGCGCATGGCATCTTGCAACACGTCGAGGGAAAAAGGTTTCGCGAACGTCCCCAGAACCCGCAGTTTGTGCATCTCGGCGATGCGACCCGCCGATTCCAAGAGTGACTGATCCGCTCCGCTCACCAGAATGATCGGCAGACCTCGGTGCCGCGCCCCGAGAAGGCTCATGATTTCGATACCGTCCACGAGGCCGAGTGAAAGATCCAACACGACCATGTCGAAGTTTCCTCCGACGGCGCGTTCGATGTCCTCGGGTGAGCTCGCCGAATTCGCCTCGAAACCGGCCGATTCGGCCACGGTCATGATCAATTCGCACACTGCTTCTTCATCGTCGATGACCAGGACTCGTGGGCGGATGTCGCTCATTGCACGTCACCAGCCGACTGCTCTGCCGCGACTTGCGCGTCGTCACGTTCGGCGATCAGGGGTGACAGAGCCGAGTACAGATCCTCGCGCGAGAACGGCTTGGCCAATGTACGTTCCCCCAGTTCCTGCAATTCGCGCATGCTGTTGGAGAACCCGGTCATGAACACGACAGCCATTTCGGGAACGATGGCCGTTCCGAGTCTGGCCAACTCGATACCGTCCAACTCTTCTCCGAAGTTCGCATCCGAGACCAGCACATCCGGTTCGAATTCCTCGATGAGTTCGAGTGCCGACTTCGGTGACGTGGCGAAACGAGCGTCGATACCCATGTCGATCAACCAGGACGCCACCATTTCCGCCAGAGATTGCTCGTCATCGGCCACCACGACCCGTCGCCCGGCCCGACGCTGTACCACGGTCGGACTGGTCTGGGATTCTCCGGTGAAGCGGGGCAGGACCAGGGTGACCGTGGTGCCTTGTCCCTGGTGGCTGTCCAAATACGCCGTGCCCCCACTCTGTTTGGCGAAGGCGTACACGGTGGCCAGACCCAGTCCGGTCCCGCTACCGGCGCTCTTGGTGGTGAAGAAGGGTTCGAACGCTCGGGCGACGACATCGGCGGGCATCCCTGCGCCGTCGTCGGCCACCGACAGTTCGATCATCGTTTCATCGTCGGCAAGTTTGGCGGTGATCGTCAGGGTTCCCGTCGGACCCATGGCGTCACGGGAATTGAAGGCCAGGTTGAGAATGCAACTCGAAAGGCGTCCTGCATCCACCATGAGTTGCAGACTCGGATCCTGAATGTCCACCTCCACTCGGCGGCCCGCACCCAAGGCCTGTCGCACCAGGGGAAGGAGTCCCTTGACGAGATCGGCCAATGAGACAGCACTTTCCTCGAGTGGTTGGCTACGAGCGACTGCCAGAAGGGACTTGGTGATCTCGGCTCCACGTTCCACTGCGGTCATCGACCGAGAGACGAACTTCGAAAGCTTCTCGTCCTGGGAGATGACCTCGTTCATGGCCAGCAGTTGCAGATTGCCCAAGGTCACGAAGAGGAGATTGTTGAAGTCGTGAGCCAGACCTCCGGCCAGCGCCCCGAGTGACTCCATTCGCTCGGACTGCGCCGACCGCATGGCCAGACTTCGACGCTCCGTGGCATCGACCGCATGCAGGAAGCCGACCTTCACATCCCCGGCCTCGTGGACCGGATACGTCTCCACTTCGGTGATGCGCATCCCCGTGCCGTCACCTTCATCGGCCAGTTCGGCATGCCCCGCACGCCCCTCCAGAGCCGCCTGCAAGGCATCACGAATCAATCGCTCGCGGCCCGACTCGGCCTGCAGACCGAACAGTGTCGAAACCGGCAGTCCCGGAATGGCATCGGCGTACCGATCCCTGATCGAACGGTTCGCTGTCAGAACGGTGAAGTTCTCATCGAATACCACCGACATCCCCGGGGTGGCATCGAGAGCGGCCTCCAACAACGATTCCCGGCGCCGACGCTCCGATGACATCGCCACCTGCGAGTCGACGCCGCGCAGCAACATCACCAGGATCGCCAATCCGAAGAACACCTCGAGTCCAAGGATCAGACTCATGACTCCTGGATCGGTGCCGAAGGCCGACGACGGGCGCGCCGAGAATCGGTACTGCTGGTCTCCGATGGCCATGTCACTCGTCGCCGAGGAGGCGGACGTGTCCGGCGAGCCACCCGTGAACGACATCGGGATCCCGTCCACGACGCGATCGAGCGCCAACGTGACGTCGTCGACGTCATCGAGACTTCGGAGCCTTCCTGTCTCCAGGAGAACGGGAATGGAATAGCCGAAAACCACCGACTGCGAGCCCGTGGACCCGGGTGCAGGCGGCAACGGAGCGGTGAACAGCAAGAGAGGAACCGGGGATCCCGAGACATCGGTCGGTACGACCGGTTCGATCGCACCCAAACTCCCTTCGGCGGGTACCACGGCGTCGATGTCGACCGACTCCAGGATCGTCGACAACGAGTCAGCCGAGAACGCCGGCTGCGAGGACACCAGAGGTTCGGGCCGGGTCGCTCCCTCCGGACCCGATCCGATCAACGCGACCACCGCCAGAGCCGGTCGTGTCGCTTGGAAGGGTCCGAATACCGCGGGGAACTGAGATACATCGGCCGCAAGTGTCGGGACCGAAGCGTCGATCTTCACCTTGGCCAGAGTGAGCTCCACTCCGATCTCTTCCAAGAAGGACGAGCGCGCCACGGCCACGACACGTTCGAGGCGACTTCGATCGCGTTGTTCACCGATTTGCCGAGTCACTTGGATCGCCGCCAGAGTCATGACAACGACCACCAACGGAGCCAGAAGTTGGCCGGCGACCGAACGTTCGGTCGATGATCTCTCGGCCACGGCGCGCACGGAGAACAGTCCGGCGATGCCGCCGGCGATGGCCACACCGAGCGCCACCGTGACCGTCGAAGTCGGGTCGTCGACATCGAGGAGATGGGCGATGACGGTTTCCGCCGAGCCGCCCGCCAGTGCGACGCCCACCACACCGATCACGAAGACGGCGACGCGACCGGCTGGGGTGCGGATGGTCGCTGCGCCGAACGATCGCTGCAGTACCCAGGACAGACCGACCACTTCGCCGACGGCGACGACGCCGAAGAGAATCGAAGCCGTCCACGGTCTCTCGTCGGTGACGAGCGGACCGAGGGCGTAACCAACGAAAACGGTCAGCCCGGCGATCGATCCGGTCCGAGGGCCCCGGGTCAGTACCACCACGACCGCAGCAGCAACGGCGAGACGGACGTCGATCCAGGAGACGAGAGTCGGCCAGAGCAGGCTCAGCGTCGGAACCGTGGCGATGATGATCGCCCTCCACGACGGAGGCCATGTGTCGGGCTCACGGGCCCGCTCAGGGGACTGGGTGGCGTTCATCGTGATCGACCATGGATGGAAGGATCGTAATCGTGCATGATCTCGGGTCGGATGATTTCGTCTCCCGGCCACCATTAGGCTGGGAATCTTCGGGGAGTGGCGCAGCGGTAGCGTTCCTGCTTTGGGAGCAGGCGGTCGGGAGTTCGAATCTCCCCTCCCCGACCACCTTCTTGGTTCCGGACCGCGACCTACCGCGGCACGAGCCACCACTGCGCAATCCACGGTGACCGTGACAACGCATGTCCGACACTGTGGCAATGTAGGGATATGAGCATCCTCGATGAATCCGTCCACACTTTGTCCGGAAAGCCGACATCGCTTGCCGAGCTCGCCGGAAAGGCCCTCCTGGTCGTCAACGTCGCCAGCAAATGCGGGCTGACACCCCAGTACTCCGCACTCGAAGCGCTGCACGAGAAGTACGCCGATCGAGGGTTCTCGGTCGTGGGGTTTCCCTGCAATCAATTAGGAGGACAGGAACCGGGAAGCGCCGAGGAAATCGCCACTTTCTGCTCCACCACCTACGGTGTGACCTTCCCGATGATGGAAAAGATCGATGTCAACGGGTCCGGCCGCCATCCGATCTATCGAGAATTGGTTCGAGTCGCCGATGCCGAGGGAGTGGATGGAGACATCCGCTGGAATTTCGAGAAGTTCGTCGTTGCACGGAACGGCGATGTCGTGGCCCGATTCTCACCGATGGTTGCACCCGAGGATCCGAAACTGGTTGCCACCATCGAAAGATTGCTGCTCGACTGAGAGCCACCAACTCTCACGGGCCCCACACAACGACAGTGGCCCGCCCCTACGGGCCCCACACAACGACAGTGGCCCGCCCCTACGGGCCCCACACAACGACAGT
>JBMTPW010000130.1:0-5683 GCA_049444115.1 Ilumatobacteraceae bacterium
CGGGAACGTCGGGTTACCACCGCACTTGAAGTCACCCACACCGGCCCACATCGGTCCGACGAAAGCCTTCGCCGCAGCGCGGATGGCCGCCGCGTCCATGGAACCTTCGTTCATGAACTTGACCAAGGTCAGGAGCGAACCAAAGGTCGGACCGCCGAATCCGGTGTACTCCGGATTCTCGACGCCGGTCTCCTTGGCCCATGCCAAAGCAGCGTCGATGTAGGCATCGTTCTCCGGGTTGCCCGGAATCTCGTACGCGAAGCCGTAGCCACCGAAATACCAGCCGTCGGGAAGATTGCCGGCCTCACCAACCGACTTCAGATGGTCCTGCATCGGAATACCGAAGCACAGACCAGTGGTGACGACCGGTGTGTCGATACCGAGGGTCTTGAGTGCGTCGTACACTCCGATACAGCCCTGGATGGTCACCAGCGGATAGAAGACGTCCGCAGTGTCGGCACCGGCGGACTGGATCGCCGTAGCCATTTCGGTGGAACCAGCGGTGTCGGCGACCGGAACGCCGGTCACTTCGACACCGAGTTGCTCGAGGATGGGCTTGGTGAGAGCGGTGAAGGCGATGGTTCCGGCCGGGTTGTCGTTGTACACGACGGCGACCTTCTTGACTTCCCTGCCCTCGAGATCGCCCACGTATTTCGCAGCGAACACGGCCAGACCCTGAACCACACCGGGCGAGCCGGGTGTGAAGGCGTAGGCGTCGGTGGCGAGGAATTCCGGTGTGGTCACCGGGTTGGGCAGAAGCACCGGCTTCTTGTCCTTCAAGGTGTCGAGCAACGGAGCGTTGCCGTTGAACATCGCGCCGACCAGAACGGCCTGGATGCTGTCATCGGCCAACATCTGCTGGGCACAGCTCTGGCCGTCTTCTTCCTTGGTGACGAAGCACTTCACCAGTTCGATCGGACGACCGCCGACTCCACCGAGGAAGTTGTTGACGAACCAAACTCCGGTGTCGGCTCCCACGGATGATTCCGGGAATGCCGGGGTGCCGCCTTCCTGGTTCACGTAACCGATCTTGATCGGATCACCCGACGCCACCCCACCAGGTCCACCGGTATAGGCGACACCGGTATCGATGGAGGTCTGCAACACGGGAAGATCGCCCGACGGAGCCTCGGTCGACGGAGCCTCCGATGACGGGGCCTCCGATGACGGGGCCTCGGTCGAACCGGAACCACTGTCGCTGTCCTCACTACAGGCACTGGCGAGCAAGCCGAGTACGGCCAAGCCCGCGAAAAGGGTCTTGCTTGTCTTTCTCACGTATGAACTCCCCCTGGTTGAATCGGCCGGAACGGAAAAACGGCCCGGACTGAAGACTTACTTCTATCACGAACTGAGACGAAGGTCACTCTCGTGACGGCTGGTGCCGAAAATGTCAGTCGAGGCGGTCGGACTCGCGATAGTCGGCGAATTTCGCGTCCCGCTCGCTCAGGGCTGCCGTCACCCCTTTTGTGGCGAAGGATTGCATGTATTCCATCGAGGAGCGCTGGTGGAACCCCAAAGCCTGGATCTCAGCAGTGGCTCTGATACCGGCCCGAATTCCCATGACCTCCATGGCCCGATGAGCGGCCCGCTTGTTGAGGGCCAGCAGGTCGGGGGGTATTTTCGCCACCCTCTCGGCCATGGCCAGCACTTCCCGATCGAGGTCGGGCTCGGCGAAGGCCCGGTTGGCGAACCCGTTTGCCACGGCCTCGTCCCCCGACATCGAATCCCCGGTGAGCAGCGCCTCCATCCCCCGCCGCAAACCCATCATCCAGGTCTGCCACTGCATATCGGGTGGCGACATGAGACGGACCGGCGGGTAACCGATCTTGGCATCGTGAGCCACGTAGACCAGGTCGCAGGCCGTGGCCAGCTCGGTGCCACCGGCCAGGCAGTATCCGTGCACCTGACCGATGATCGGAGTGGCCATGTCCCACATCTCGAACCAGTTGTTGACCACGTGTCGAGACCACCACCCGTCGGCGGTGGAAATGGATCGTTCGACATCGCTGTTCGCCGATCCCAGGTCGTATCCCGCCGAGAAACACGAACCGGCCCCCCGAATGATCATCACCGAGACGTTCTTGTCCTTGTCCCCGGTCCGCAAACCGTCGAACAAGGCTCCCCTCAGGGCATCGTTCAAGGCATTGCGCTTCTCCGGCCGGTTCAACGTGAACCGGCGCACCTTGGGAGCCGGTTCGTCGATGAGCAGAACTGCGGGCGGGTCGTCATTCGACGCTTGCGAAGTCATGGTCACTTCTCCCAGTACGGTGCGCGGAGTTTGCGCTTGTTGATCTTGCCCATCGTGTTCCGTCCGAGATCGTCGACGAATTCGACCGAGCGCGGGCACTTGTAGTGCGACAGGTTGGCGCGGCAGAACTCGATCAGGTCGCCAGCGGCCGGTGCGGCGATCCCATCACGGAGAATCACGAGAGCCTTGAGTTCCTCGCCCATCTCGGCATGGGGCACACCGATACAGGCCACATCGAGAACCGCCGGGTGTTTCACGAGCACCTGTTCGGCTTCGGCTGGATAGATGTTCACTCCTCCGGACACCACCATGTCGCTGAAGCGATCGGTGATGTACACGTAGCCGTCGGCGTCGACGAACCCGATTTCGCCGAGAGTGAACACCCCGGGGGCGATGTTGGCCGCTTTGGTCTTCTCCGGATCGTTCGGATAGATCACCCCGCGTCCGGTGGCATCCTTGAAGAAGAGCCGACCTTCGGTTCCGGCAGGTACTTCCTGTCCGTCGTCGTCGAGCACCATCACCGAAAAGGGCGGGATCGGGCGACCGACGGATCCGGGATGCTCGAGCCATTCCTGACTGGTGATCTGGCAGGTCGTACCCACTTCGGTGGCTCCATAGGCGTCGATGAAGATCGGCCCCCACCAGTCGATCATGGCCCGCTTCACCTCGACCGGACACGAGGCACCGGTGTGCGCAGCGAGTTTCATACTCGAGACGTCGTACTTGGCCTTGATGTCATCGGGTAGGGCCAGGAGCCGCACGAAATGGGTCGGCACCATCACCGACGACTCCGTCCGGTAGGTGTCGATGGCCGCCAAGGTCTTCTCGGCATCGAATTTGGCCAGGATCACCATCGGTACCCCGCGCACCAGCAATCGCATGCCGTTCAACGGACCGGTGTGGTACATCGGCCCGACCACCAGATGGGTTCCGAAGGCGGCGAAGCGATTCGCCTTCATCCCCTCGAGGTGTTCGGCCATGGTGTCGCCGCCGGCGAACATCGTCGGAGGAAGTTCGGTTCCCTTCGGCCGACCGGTTGTCCCCGATGTGTACAAGAGATTGGCTCGGGGCTTCACGTCCAGGGGCGGGTCGCTCGGATCGCCCGCACTCAACCACGTGGACCAACTCGTGACACCTGGATGATTCACCCCCCAACCGACGATTTCGATCGTGCGACCCTCGGCGCGCACGATCTCCACCGCCTCGAGTCCGCGATCCACGGTTTCGGGCCCGACGAAGACGATGCGCGACTCGGAATCGGCGAGTATGTAGGCCGTCTCCTCGGCGGTGAGATGGAAATTCACCGGAACGGTCGATGCGCTCCCGAGCAGACAGCCCAAATGGGCGAGCGCTGTTTCGGCGGCGTTCTCGGCGAAGACTGCCACTCGTCGCGAGGGACCGAGGTCCCGCGCGAGAGCATTATTGGCGACTCGGTTCAAGATGTCGCCGACTTCGGCCCAAGTCAGAGCCTGGTGCGGATCCCGGACGGCGATCTCATCCGGACGTTCATGAGCCAGTTCGGTGGCAAAAGCGGGCATGGGACGACGTTAGAGGTCAGACCTGCGGACCCTGACCACGGGCCTCGAGGGAAACCTTGGTGTTGAGGAATTCCCCGCTCAGATCCGGAGCTCCCCGATAGTGGACCTGCAGGAAACGTCGGGTGAAGAGCCAGGTCCCGTCGACCTTTCGGTAGGCATCGTCATAGTGAGCCAGGAGCAAACCTCGGTTCCCGTCGGCAGTCAGGAACCTCTCGCTGATGGCCCACCGCCCGATCGCCGAGTCGCGACCGGATTCCTCGTAGGAGGCGTCCCCGTTGTGAGTGTGCTGCACGACGGCGGCCATGCCGCTCATCGCCGCGAACCACAATTTCACGATGGCGTCCTTGCCTTCCACCAATCGACCACCGCCGAGGTCCCATACGGCATCATCGGCCCAGCAACTGGCCCATTGCTCTCCGATGCGGTGCACGACGGCATCGGAATAGCAGTTGACGAGACGTTGGATGCCGACGAAGTCGGAGGTGTCGACGGGTACGTTCATGGAAGAGTTCTAGTCCACCAGCTCGGCTCCACGAGATCCGGGGACGGCGCATGGGCCAAGATGGGGCATGCCCGACGGGAAGGACATCGCCCTCGACTCCCTGACTCTTCTCGATCCCGAGGTGTCCGAATGTCCGTACGCGGCCTACGCAACGCTTCGGGACGAAGCCCCGGTCTGGCGGGACAACGCCACCGGAATGTACGTGATCACGCGCTACGAGGACGTTCGCGCCGTCCTGCTCGACACCGAACGTTTCACCAGTGCGCGCCATCGGGGACGTGTGGACCCCCGCTCGGCTCGACTTCGCAAGATCTACGAAGAAAAGGGTTGGATCCCGGGAGCGACCCTCGCCAGTCGCGATGATCCCGAACACCGTGAAATGCGCGGCCTGTTCAACCATGCGTTTCGACCGGCCAAGATCAGGGAATTGGATCCGTTCATCGAACGGCTCGCCCATCGCCTGATCGACGGATTCATCGAGCGGCAGTCATGTGACTGGGTGCGCGAGTTCGCCATCCCACTCCCCTTGATCGTGATCGGACGCCAGATGGGTGCTCCCGAGGAGGACATCTGGCAGATCAAGGCCTGGACCGACGCCTGGGTGCAACGACTGGGAATGATGCAGTCCGAGGAAGAAGCCGTGTGGTCGACCGAGCAGGAGATCGCGGCCCAGCACTACTTCCAGCCGATCTTCGAACGCTTGCGACGCCAACCCGATGACACGCTTCTTTCCGATCTGGTCAACACCGTGATTCCCGAATGGGGCCGCCCGCTCACCGACAACGAGCTCCATGCCGAGATGATGGCCGACACCTTCGTCGGAGGTTCGGAAACGACGACCAATGCTCTGGCCGAAGGGGTGCGCCTCCTCATCGAGAATCCATCGGAGTGGCACAAGGTCACGTCCGATCCGGATACGTATGTGCCTCTGCTCGCCGAGGAAGTTCTCCGACTCGAAGGGCCGGTTCAAGGACTCTTCCGCACTGCCGCCGCGGATGTGGAGATGCACGGGGTGACCATTCCGGCCGGGTCGGTCGTCAATGTTCGCTTCGCTGCCGCCAACCGTGACGAACGCCAATTCGAGGACGCAGCCGGCATGAATCTCGATCGCGAGAATCTGCGGTCGCACGTGGCCTTCGGCTTCGGCACTCATCATTGTCTCGGAGCACCACTTGCCCGTCGGGAATTGACGATCGGCTTTCGCGCACTCGTCGACCGCATCGCAGACATGTGGTTCGTGGAGGGTACGAACGATTTCCGACACCACCCGAATTTCTGTTTGCGGGCCTTGAAGGAACTGCACATCGGCTTCCGACCGCGTCGTTGAGGGTCAGTCCAGAGATCTCCTGGCGGCTCCACTGTCGTGGTAGTCGACGTCTCTTTCGACCTTGCCGT
>JBMTPW010000131.1:0-5658 GCA_049444115.1 Ilumatobacteraceae bacterium
GGGTGAGCCGACGACGGACCATCGCAATTCTGGCGCTGACGTCGTTGCTCCTCATCACCCTGGACGTACAGGACAACTTCATCGCAACCGGAGCTCGGCGATTCTTCGCCTTCGTCTTCGAGCCAATCCAGGATTCTGCTCGAGTCTTCACGCGCCCGATCGAAAACGCCTGGCGGAGTTTCACGAGTTTCGACGAACTCGAGGCCGAGAACAAGATTCTCCAGGACCGGCTGGACCAGCAGGAGGGAGCCTTCATCGCCGCTCTCGCCGTGGTGCGCGATGCGCAGGAGCTCTTGGCTCTCAACGGAATCGACAACCTGGCCGATGTCTCGTCGATCACGGCCCAGGTCGTGGGCGGAACCCCTTCGAATTTCTCGCAGATCGTGGAAATCAACCAAGGATCGGATCGAGGTCTGCGTGTCGGCATGCCGGTGGTGAATGCCGCAGGGATCGTCGGCAAGATCACCGAGGTGTTTCCGAAGCGGGCACTCGTGATGTTGGCCACCGATGTCCGTTACGCCATCCCCGTCCAGGTCGTGAACGTTCCCCAATCGGATTTCCCCGCGACCACGACCACGTCGACCTCCACGACCACGACGACCAGCACCACGACGACCAGCACCACGACGACCAGCACCACGACGACGACGGTCGTTGCAGGTCCGAGTACGACTGCGGGGGTCACGACCACCGCTCCCGGTGGTGTGGCCACGATTCCGACCATCGTCCCCGCGCAAACGACGACCACCGGGGTACCGCAGGAGCCGGCGACTCCGGGGACGCTTGCTCCGACCTCATCGATCGACATCGATGAATTGCCAATAGCCGAGACCGGAGCTTTTCGCGGTCGCGGTCCCGGATTGGCGCCGGTCGTGGAATTCATCGACCAGAATTCGCGTTTCGGGGAGATCAAGGTCGGAGCACTCGTCATCACATCGGGAGGTGCCTCCAGTTTGGCCCCGCGGGGAATCGTCATCGGACGAGTGATCAAGATCACCGAGCGCACCGGCACTGCTGGAGCCATTCTCGAGGTTCGCATGACGGCGCGTCTCTCGGTGCTGAACTTCGTTCGAGTGCTCTTGTACCAGCCGGTCGCTGCGGAGTGACGGTGGTCGAGTTCCTCAACAGGCCGGTGGTCAGACTGCTGTTGATCGGCTTGCTCGCTCTTCCGTTGCAGACGACGCTGTTCGCCGACGTGAAGTTCTTCGGTGTGGCGGTCCAGTTGATGTTGTGCTTGTCGGTGGCGGCGGGAGTTGCCGGGGGGTCGGAGAGCGGAGCGGTGGCCGGTTTCACGTTCGGCCTCCTCTTCGATCTGGTGTCGTCGTCCCCGCTGGGCATGCTGTCGCTCCTGTATTGTCTGGCCGGTTTCGTGGCGGGATACGCGCATTCGCGGGCCTTGCCCAATCCGCGTTGGCTGAACGCTCTGGCCGTGGGTGGAGTGAGTGCGTTGGCCACTCTCGCCCAGCCGGTACTGGCCAACTGGGTGGGAGTGGAGGGCTGGATCAGTGTCCGTTTGATCCGCGTGGTGGCCATCGTCGCCATCGCCAATGCCCTGGCGAGTTTTGTCGTGGTCCCATTGGTGCGCTGGGGTCTGGCGGTGAAACGACGAGAGCGCCTGGCCCTTGGAGGCGATGTCTTCCTGTGACAGCTCCTGGTGCCATCGTGAACGGATGCGACCTACCGAAGTGATGACGTTCAGCGGTCCGATATTTGTGCCAGGCTCGTGCCATGGACGCCGATAAGCGCGCATCCCGCTTCGCCGCGCTCGGATTGGCGGCTGTCGTCCTCATGACGGCGCTGGCTCTGCGGCTGTGGTTCCTGCAGGCGGTCGACGCACCATCTCTCGAATTGCGGGTCCAGGCCAACAAGACCAGAACCGTGAAGTTGCTTCCGGAACGTGGCCGCATCTTCGATCGTGAGGGTCGAATCCTGGCCGACAACGAACGTTTGCTGACCGTCACCCTCGACTGGGAGGTGATGCGACGCGACGAGGATCGTGTCGAATTGTTCGAACGTCTCGCTCCTGTTCTGAACGTGCCCTTCCAGGATCTGGAAGATCGCTATCAGAGCGGTCGCTACAGCCCACTGCTTCCCATGCCCCTGAAAGAGGGGGTGGGCGAGGACGAGGCGATCTATCTCATCCAACGCGTGGAGGATTTTCCGGGAGTCGACGTCACCGAAGAATGGCGACGCGAGTACCCGTACGCCCCGATTGCGGCTCACGTCCTCGGTTACCTGGGGGCGATTTCCGAAGGTGACTCGGCTCAGTACTTGGAGCGGGGATACAACCTGAACGAACGGGTCGGCCAGTTCGGTGTCGAGAAAGTTTTCGAGACGTACTTGCGCGGCACTCCCGGATTCGTGAAGTACGAAGTCGACTCCCGCGGCGCCATTCTCGACGTGGTCGAGCGCAGAGATCCGATTCCGGGCAATGATCTGGTCCTGGCGATCGATCTCGACTACCAGCAGTTCGCCGAGCAAGCCCTCGAGTCCCAGCTCAGGCTTCGTCGTTTCGACAAGGCCTGCCAGGCAAGGGTTCCGGTGAAGGACACCGAGGGCCAGGTGGTCAAGGATTCCTCCGGTCGAACGGTCACCGAGGCGGCCAAACCCTTCGTCGAATTCACCAACGAATTCGGCGAGGTGGAACGTCGCGAGGTCCCGGATTGCGCCAATTTCAAGGCACCGGCAGGTTCGGTGGTGATGATGGATTACTCGACGGGGCAGGTGCTGGCCATGGCCAGCTACCCGACCTTCGACAATCGGTGGTTCAATGCGCAGATCACCGGAGACAAGTTCCAGCAGATCTTTCCCCGAACCGATGATCCCGACCTTTCGATCCTGGTCAATCGAGCCATTCAGGGTCAATACAACCTGGGATCGAGTTTCAAGCCGTTCGTGGCCTATGCCGCGCTGAACACCGGACAATTGTCGGGGCCCAAAGGATCCGGCGTGGACTACGTCTACGAGGACGAAGGGGTCTACGAAGATTCGACATTTGCTGCGGCTCGGGCCAGGTCCGGAGACAACAATTTGATCCAAATCGGAACAGGTGACGATGCCGAATTCTTCTCCATCGATGAATGGTGCGCGCTGAATCGTTGCTTCTATCGCAATGCCATCTGCTCGGGTACTGGTAAACCATGTGTCTACGGTGAGGTGAATGTGGAGGATGCACTGGCGGTGTCCAGTGACACTTTCTTCTACAAGATCGGCGACGAGATTTTCCGATTTCGCCAAGGTTTCGTACTTCAAGAGGAGGTTCGCAAGTTCGGTTTCGGCAACCGAACGGGCATCGATCTGCCGTACGAATCTGCTGGGCGGGTACCCGATGCCGAGAGCAAGAGCGCCCTGGTCAAGAATGGGGCACTTCAACCGGGTGAGGACGAGAAGTTCAGAGTCGGAGACAATATCCAGTTGTCCATCGGTCAGGGACTTCTTGCGGCCTCTCCCATCCAATTGGCCGTTGCCTATGGTGCATTGGGCAACGGGGGGGACATCAATCGACCATTGATCGCCCTGGCACTTCTGGAACCGGGAACACCCAATTCGACCGAAGTCGGCATGGTCGATCTTTCACGATCGACCATCGCCCTCGACCTGTCGGTGAAGAACACCATTCGGACCGTGGCCATCCCTCCGGAGATTCGCGATCCGATCCTGCGCGGCCTGTCCCGGGTGATCACCGGACCGGGAGTGGACTCCGACTACTACCACTCCACAACCGGAGAGAAGTTGTTCTCGCGGTATCCATACGAACGATTGCCGATCGCTGGCAAGACTGGAACTGCTCAGGGTGCGGCCAGCCTTCCCTGGAACGACTCCTCGGTCTTCGCCGCTTTCAGCCTCGACCCGAATCAACCCATCGTCGCCGCGGCCTACTTGGAAAAGGCCGGGTACGGTTCTCGGGCGGCGGCGCCGGTGGTGAAGTGCATGTTCCTTGCCTACCTCGGTGACGCACGGATGAGTTCGGTGCTGCCGTCGAATCCCTTGGACTTGAATTCGACCTTGGCGGCACCTGAACGAAAGTTGTCCGATGGACGTTGTTTGGCCGGGGCCAATTACGGTGGTCGGGACTGATGGGCGTCCCACTGCTGAATCGACGCCCCAATTCGGGTCTCGGCAACGTTCGCTCGAGTGGCGGGGCGCCGAGTCACAACATCGATTGGACGTTGTTGGCACCGATATTCCTCTTGAGTGTGATCGGGGTATTCAACATCTACAGCGCCACGTTCTGGAAGGTGGCTGGAGATCCGTATTGGTTCACCGTCCGTCAAGTGGTGTACGTGGTCATCGCCGTGGTGGTGCTCATCACTGTCATGACCTTCGACTACACCTTGTTGCGCGAGCGTGCCTTCTTCCTCTACGGCTGCGTGATCGTAGCTCTCCTGCTCGTGCTGTCGGTTGGGGCACTGCGCGGTGGAGCGCGACTTTCCTTCGACTTCGGATTCTTCTCCTTCCAGCCTGCGGAATTCGCCAAACCGGCGATCCTGCTGGCCTTGTCGGCGTACGTGAGCGAAACCCGGGACGAGAACTTGGACTACACCCAATTCGTTCGGGGACTCATCGTTCTCGGTATCCCGACGATTCTGATCATTCTCCAACCCGACCTTGGCTCTGCTTTCGTGATCATCGTCGGATCATTGGCGATCTTCGTCATGGCCGGTGCCAAGTTTCGGTATCTGGCCTTGATGACCGGGCTCACCGTGATCACGATCGCTGCGTCGGCTGCGGCCGGCATCGTCGACCGGTACCAATTGCGGCGTATCGAAGCCTTCATCAATCAGAACTCGACCGATGAGGATCTCGAGCGTTTCGTCTTCCAGGTGCGGTACGCCAAACGAGCAGTGTCGACGGGCGGCTGGTTCGGAAAGGGGTATTTGGACGCGCCTTTGACCAATGGCAAGTTCGTCCCCGTACAACAGAGCGACTTCATCTTCTCCGCGGTAGCCGAGCAGTTCGGGATGGTCGGGGCCGGAACGGTGCTCGGTCTGTTCGGTCTGGTGATCTTTCGTATCTGGCGGGTGGGTCGAATGAGCAAGGACATGTTCGGGACCTATCTCTGCGTGGGCATCTTCGGGGTGATCTCCTGGCATGTCTTCCAGAACATCGGGATGACCATGGGTATCGTTCCGGTCACCGGCGTACCGCTGCCTTTCGTCAGCTACGGGGGTTCCTCACTGGTGGCTTTTGCCATCATGATCGGCCTCGTGGAGAGTGTTCACATGCGAAGAATGCGCTGAATCGGGTCGTCGACCGAGTTATCCACAGATTCGGGCTGTCATCAGACCGTAATACGGGACCCTCACCAGTAGAGTCCTCTGGTCATGTCATCGCTTTGGCCGCGGCTCGAACCGCTCCTGGCGAAGGTGCGCAAACCAGCCCGCTACATCGGTTGCGAGGATGGGGCCATCGAACCCCGGCACAGCCCGGGCAAAGTGGCCTGGCTCCTGGCCTATCCGGATGTCTACGAGGTCGGACTGCCCAACCAAGGGCTGCAGATCCTGTACGAGATCCTGAACGAGCGCTCCGACGCCGTTGCCGAGCGTACATACGCGCCCTGGGTGGACCTCGAGGCCCTGATGCGCCAGCGGGGCGTTCCGCTGTTCTCGCTCGAAACCCATCGGGCAGCCGGGGAATTCGACATTCTGGCCTTCAACG
>JBMTPW010000132.1:0-5649 GCA_049444115.1 Ilumatobacteraceae bacterium
CGACAAAGGACCCGTGGTCATCGGGTGCGTCGGGGTGATACACCGAGGCCACGAGTTCGTCGTCGCAGCGATCGATGCCACGGCAATAATCCACCAGACACCGACGAATGGCGCGCTCGGCAGCCGCGGCAGCCTGCGGGTCGAGGGGCCCGTCGACGGTCTCCGGTCTGACCATGGCCGAACCATATCCGCGCTGGGGATCTGCGCCGAGAATTCGCACCGGGGATCTGCAGGCTCGAGATCCCCGCCGGATCCGGTGACCGGACCCGAAGATGGCGCTACTAGGCTCGGCTCGGCCGGTGCAAGCCGAGCGATTGAGATGGGGGAGTTCATGGCCCAGGTTCCCGTGACCGAAGGCGTCTTCACGTGGCCGGCCGCTGAGCCACATCTGCTCGGCAGTCGTTGCGTGTCGTGCGGCAATCACATGTTCCCGCGTCAGTCCGGCTGCCCGAAATGCACCGGGGAGAAGACCGAGGACGTCGAGTTGGGCCGCCGGGGAACATTGTGGACCTGGACGGTGCAAGGTTTTCCACCCAAGGCACCTCCATACGCCGGTGACGACAATCCCAAGACCTTCAAACCGTTCGGCGTCGGCTATGTGGAACTTCCCGGGCAGGTGAAGGTGGAGGCCCGATTGACCGAGGCCGATCCGGGAAAACTGAAGATCGGCATGGAAATGGAGATGGTCATCATCCCGCTCTCCACCGATGACAATGGTAACGAGATCGTCACTTTCGCTTTTGCGCCGGTGGCCTGAAACCTTCGGGGAGGTTTGACATGAGCATCGATGTCGCAATTGTCGGAATCGGTATGCACGAGTTCGGTCGGCACGAGGGCGTCTCGGGCATGGATCAGGGTGTCATCGCCGTTCGTCGGGCCTGTGCCGATGCCGGCATCGGATGGGAGGACATGCAGTTCGCCTTCGGCGGCTCCATGGCTGCCGGTGCTGCCGACACCATGGTGTCCCTGCTCGGGCTCACGGGGCTGCAGTTCATCAACGTCATGAACGGCTGCGCCACCGGGGGCTCGGCTCTCTTCTCGGCCTACAACACGATTCGCTCGGGAGTCTTCGATCTCGGGATCGCCATCGGATTCGACAAGCACGAACGTGGCGCATTCCGCGTGAACACCAAGGGATCCGGTCTCGGAGACTGGTACGGAGCGACCGGTTTGGCTCTCACCACCCAGTGCTTCGGGATGAAGATCAACCGGTACATGCACGAGTACGGCATCTCGCACTCCACCTTGGCCAAGGTGTCGGCCAAGGCATTTCGAAACGGCTCGCTCAACGAGATGGCTTGGCGTCGCAAACCGCTGTCGGAAGAAGAGATCGCCAACTCTCCAATGCTGTCGTATCCGCTCACCCAGTACATGTTCTGCAATCCGGGTGAAGGCGGAGTGGCGCTGGTGCTCTGCCGTGCCGACAAGGCTCATCTCTACACCGACAAGCCGGTGTATCTCCGGGCCGCGGCCGTGCGTAGTCGTCGCTTCGGCAGTTTCGAGGTGTTGGCACCATCGATCGCCATCGAACACAATGCCGGCCCGACCGTCGATGCGTCCAAGGCCGCCTTCGAAATGGCGGGAATCGGTCCGGAAGACGTGGATCTCGCGCAGTTGCAGGACACCGAAGCGGGAGCCGAAATCATGCACATGGCCGAGAACGGCTTTTGTGAACATGGTGAACAGGAATGGATGATCCAGGCCGGAGAAACCGAGATCGGTGGCAAGTTCCCGGTGAACACCGACGGTGGATGTCTGGCCAATGGCGAACCCATCGGTGCATCGGGTCTTCGTCAGGTGTACGAGAACGTCCTGCAGTTGCGCGGTGATGCTGGACCGCGTCAGGTGCCGAACGACCCGCAAGTGGCCTACACCCATGTCTACGGTGCTCCGGGAATCTCCGGAGTCACCATCCTCTCGCGCTGAACGGCGAGTACGCGTGGCCACGATCCTCGCTCATCTGAAAGTCAAAGAAGGCTTCGAACGGGCATTCGAAGACATCTCTCGCGAGCTCTATCGGGCCAGTCACGCTGGCGAGGACGGTCTCTTGCGCTACGAGTACTGGCGGGGAAGCGAACCCCGCACGTACTACACATTGCTGTCGTTCCTGGATTTCGCCGCCTTCATCGCCCACCAGACGAGCGATCACCATGAGGCGGCCTCACCGCAGCTGGGAACGGTCCTGGAAGGGATTCGACTGGAGTGGGTCGATCCGATCGAGGGAGCGGCACCTCTTCCAGCGACCAACGCGCAAGATCTCTCGCAGGCATCCGACGCGCTCACACGCGTGTACGCAGAGCGATTCGCGGCACGAGTCGCGCCGTGGTGGTCCGACTTGAGATCCCACGGTCAGCACTGATCTGCCGCATTGCGCGGCGCCATCGTGCAGGATCAGGAGCAGTCGACAGCGAGTGAGCGGACGCGTTCGTAGAAGGCCGTGAGGGTTGGCGTCGGCTCGTACAATTCGATCAAGTGTCCGAGGTCGGCTCGGGCATCGCAGAACACGAATCTCTGTCCACCGACGGTCGTGGCATCGAGGATCAGCGGCCATCCGCTCGTTCGACAGGATCGAACTGCAGCCTCCAGGGATTCCACCGTGAAGGCCACATGATGGATTCCGTCTCCGATCAGCGGTTCGGTGTGTTCCTGAACCAGCTCGACCATGAATGGTCCCCATTGGCCATAAGCCGAGGAATGATCGAACGACGCAGGGACCCCGCCGATGGTCACCGATTCGAGCTCGATGTGCTCGAGGACGAGGAACGGCCCTGCCCCTGTGCTCCGGCGAAAGTCGTCGGCGGCCGAGCGCAGGTCCGTTGAGGATGGCACGGAATAGGCGATCTGAACCGGATGTCCGAGAGCCATGGGGTCAGTCTCGCGCAGTTTCGCAACGGACTACCGTGGAGCCATGAGTTCGATCCCGTTCGGTCACCAATCCGTGGAGCGCACTGCGGATCCCGACGCTCTCCTGCGCGATCGGGCTGCGATCGTCGAGGTCACGAATCGCTATGCCTGGGCCCTGGACACGCGGTCATGGGACGATCTGGACGAGGTCTTTGTTCCGGACGCCACGGCCCATATGACCGAGGATCTCGTGGGCCGTGATGCCATCAAGGCCCGGGTCCGACGAGCACTGGAGCCACTGGATCTCAGCCAGCACATCATCGCCAATCACCAGATCGTGATCCAAGGCGATCAAGCCTCGTGCCGTTGTTATCTCCAGGCTCAGCACGTCCGAGAAGCCGCTGGCCGATCACCGAACTTCATCGTTGCCGGACGATACGAGGACCAACTGGTGCGAACGGCAGACGGATGGCGCATCGCCCATCGGGAACTGGTCATCATGTGGACCGACGGCAATCCGTCGGTCGCTCGGAGTTGATCAGCGCTCGATGTACGGCTCGATGAGCCGCTCGACTCCGAGCCCGGCGCCGATGCGCCCGTGGCCGATGATGGTGTCGATCTGTTCGTGGAAGTGCCAGATGCGCCGCTCCTGATAGTTGATCGGGATGCCCTTCAGGGCGGGCGATTCCAATGACTTCTGCATGGGGGCCATGTTCCAGAAGTCCTCGGCCATGATCAGATCGAAACCCGCGAGCAACATCTCCCAGTTCGCCGGCAGATTCGACTCTGGATCGAAGTCGATGGGAGCGTAATGGGTCCACTCGATACGCGTGGTGCCTTTGTCGAGGGGCCAGAAAGTGATGAACGGGAACCCGTGCGCGGCGATCGGGGTGATCAGGTTCGGAAAGATGGAGTACGCCACGCTGGTGGAGCGCACCATGTCGTTGACGGTGGGAATGTCGGTGAAACTTGGAATCTCGAAACGGCCGAAATCGTCCCAGTCCGACATTCCCATGGCGGTCCACTTCGACCGTGCAAAAGGTGTGATCATTCGTGACGCACCGTTGGGGAGGAGCGACATGACGGCACCCCGGTTGTCGAGCAGGCTCTCACCGTTGCGACTGTGGATGTGGCGGAAGTGGTACACCTCGAGGAATGCTTCGGCGGTGACCTTCCAATTGCAGGGAACGATCTCGCTGCGGCGTGCCACGGTCCGCAGACTGTCGCCTTGGAGCTCGGCCAGTTCGTCGGCCACCGGTCGCAGCCATTCTCGGAGGGGCACCGCCGAAGGGTCTTGATTGATGAAGACCCATCCGTCCCAGACCTCGCACCGTACGGTCTGCAGGCAGCGTTCGTCCTTGACCAGGTCGACGAAGTCGCGCTCATCGGGGACCGAGACGAGACGCCCGTCGTCGATGTCGTAGGTCCACGAGTGGTACTGGCAGCGGAGCAGTCGCGCCGATCCGCGTTCGGCGCGCACCACTGGTGCACCACGGTGTTGGCAGGTGTTGTAGTAGGCGCGGAGGGTGGAATCGCTGCCCCGAACCACGATCATCGGTGGTCCGAGTCCTTCGAAGGTGAAGAAGTCGCCGGGTCGCGGCGCGTCCTCCACTCGACCGGCGAGCACCCAGACCTTGGTCCAGAGATGTCGTTGCTCGAGGTCCCAGAACTCGTCACTGACGTAACGGCCAACGGGAATGTCCGGAAATTTCGGGAATCCCTCGGGCGGCGCAGTGCGGGCGTACTCGTAGCGCATCTCGTCGGTGAGTCGGGCGACGAGTTCGGGATTCATTCAGCCCGCCAGTGATCCGGCATCCGCTACCACGACCTCACCGTGAATCCACGCCGCCATGTCCGAGGCCAGGAAGGCCACGATTCGTCCGATGTCGTCGGCCTGACCGGCTCGTCCGAGTGGGGTTCGAGCCATGGCCGCGGCGACGTCCAACCCGGCGGCCTTGAGCGGAGCCATTTGCTCCTGCACTCCGGGGGTGTCGATCGGACCGGGGGCCACACCGACGACACGAATGTCGAGAGGTCCGAATTCGAGCGCCAAGGATTTGGTGAGGCCGACCACGGCATGTTTCGAGACCACATAGGCGCTGATTCCGGGAGCGGCGCGAAATCCGGTGGTGGAGGCCAAGTTGATGATCACCCCGCCCTTGGGCATTCGCCGCGCCGCCTCGCGCGCGCAGGCGAAGGTGCCGCGCACGTTCACTTCGAGGAGGCGATCGACGAATTCATCGGTCACGTCGATGGCCGGACCGGTGGTGGGATAGATGCCGGCATTGTTGATCCAGACATCGATTCCGCCGAACAGTTCCACGCAGTAGTCGGCCGCGGCAATGATCGACGACGAATCCGCAATGTCCAGGTGAACCCCAGCAGCTCGATGCCCGTATCGGCTGGACAGCTCCTCGGCCATGGCGGTTGCCGCGCCATCGTCGCGATCGGCGATGAGGACATCGGCGCCGGCTTCGGCCAGTCGATGAGCGGAGGCTGCCCCGATGCCCTTGGCCCCGCCGGTCACCACGGCGCGACGACCGGAGAGGGATTGGAGCTCGGCCAGTGGCCGTCCGGTGTGGTCGGCGATCATCATTACCCCCTGGATCCGTGGTGTCCGGACAATTCTTACCCCCGATCGGGTGCGAGCCCATCTTCTAGGGTTCGGAGGTGGCTCGCACCCTGACCCGCTTCGACGAGTACCCCCGGCACCAGATCGGCAACACCTTCGATTCGGTCGTCGACGGTTCCCAGCACTGGAGTGATGGCTTCTACTTCACCATGGGGGACGACGGCGGTCGGGTG
>JBMTPW010000133.1:0-5608 GCA_049444115.1 Ilumatobacteraceae bacterium
TTCAGCGCCGATCCGCGCATGGTTCCGCAGGCCCGCAAACTCCAGCACATCAATTTCGACGAGATGCTGGAGATGGCCGGTGCCGGAAGCAAGGTGCTGGCTCTTCGATCGGTCGAGTTCGCCCGCAATCATCAGGTCCCCATTCATGTCCGTTCCAGTTTCACCTGGGAGCCCGGCACATGGGTCACGAGTCAGGAGCCGTCCATGGAAGATCCGATCATTTCCGGTGTCGTCACCGACGTGAGCGAAGCCAAGGTCACGGTGCGCAAGGTGCCGGATCGTCCGGGAATCTCGGCGCGTCTGTTCGAATCCTTGGCCGCGGCAAATGTGAACGTGGACATGATCGTGCAGAACATCTCCACCGACGGCACCACCGACATCAGTTTCACCGTGCCCAAGGCCGATATGTCCGTGGCCGAGGAAATCGTGAAGAAGGTCGGTGAGGAGATCGAAGCTGCTGGCATCAGCCACGACGATGAGATCGCCAAGGTCTCCTTGGTCGGCGCCGGAATGAAGACCAGTCCGGGAATCGCCGCCAAGATGTTCCGCGTTCTCGCGGACAACGGTGTGAACATCGAGATGATCTCTACCTCCACCATCCGGATCTCAGTGGTGATCTCTCAGGCCGATCTCGAAAAGGCGGCACGTGCTCTGCATACGGCCTTCGATTTGGACAGCGGTCAGTCCTACAGCGCGCCGCTGCCCGAACGGAAGTAGATATGCCCGGAGCACGTCGACGCCAGCATCTCCCTTGGAATGCTGCGGGACGAACGAGCGAAGCCCACGGTGACGGGGATGCGGTCGTGCGCGAAACAGGATGGGTGTTCAACAACCGCATGGGCCGGGCCCTGACCCTGGCCGACTTCGTGGCCTCGGGTGAGGAGGAAGTCCATTCCTACTTGACGCACTTCGGGTTCGAATCCGAGGAGAACGCGACACGCAGTCTGGTGGAGATCGGCTCGGGTATCGGACGAATGACCGCCAGTTTCACCAGGCGATTCCGCTCCGTTGTGGCCTGCGATCTGGATGCGGCGTTCCTGGAACGCTGCCGCGAGACCGTGGCGCGATTCGGCAAACCGGAGCGGCTCAGCACCTTGCACACTGCCGATGGCCGAACGCTGCAGCTCCCCGATCGATCCGCGGACATGGTGTTCAGTTACATCACATTGCAGCACTGTGAACGACGCGATGCTCTCCACTTGACCGCCGAAGCAGTGCGCGTCGTGCGACCCGGAGGCCATGTCGTGTTGAACTATCGCACCTGGGTCTGGCGTGACACCGTGCTCTATCCCATCGGCGTGCTCATGCGCCGTCTGTGGCGATTACCCGTAGTGGGACCTCGACTGGCGCGTATGCGGTGGTCCACGCGACTCGGATGGCAGGCCAATCGACTCGATCCACGCGCCGTTCTCGATCATCTGCGATCTCACGGGATCGTGTTGGATGATCCGGCAGTGTGGGTGCGCAGGAGTCGCCGCATGCGAATACCCGATGGAGTCGCCCTGAAGACGTTTTCCGGGATCAATTCCAGCCACTGGTGGTTAATCGCCCGCCGGAGTGCCTAGGTCGACCATTAGCCTTTGCGCCATGCGAATCGGAGTTGTCGGCGCAACCGGACAGGTGGGCGGAGTCATGCGTTCCCTACTGGCCGAACGCAAGTTCCCGGTGGAGGAACTCCGGTACTTCGCCTCGGCTCGTTCGGCAGGGACGACTCTGCCTTGGAAGGACGGGCAGATCACCGTGGAAGATGCTGCAACCGCCGATCCGAGTGGTCTGGACATCGCTTTGTTCTCGTCCGGTGCCACCTCGTCACGTGAGTTGGCGCCACGTTTCGCTGCGGCTGGAGTGACCGTCATCGACAATTCCTCGGCCTGGCGGATGGATCCCGATGTTCCCCTGGTGGTGAGCGAAGTCAATCCGGGAGAGATCCGCAATGCCCGCAAGGGCATCATCGCCAATCCGAACTGCACCACCATGGCAGCGATGCCGGTGATGAAGGTGTTGCACGACGCTGCTGGTCTGCGACGAATGGTCGTGAGCACCTACCAGGCGGTATCCGGAGGCGGGGTGGCTGGTGTCGACGAATTGGACAAACAAGCTCGTGACGTCACCGACCAGGCCCGGGACCTCACCTACGACGGCGCGGCCGTGGCCTTTCCGGAACCGGCGAAATTCGTCAAGCCGATCGCCTTCAACGTGCTTCCCTTCGCCGGGAAGTACGTGGAAGACGGCTCGTTCGAAACCGACGAGGAACAGAAACTGCGTAACGAGAGTCGCAAGATCCTGGGCATTCCCGACCTACGAGTCTCTGGCACCTGTGTCCGCGTCCCGGTGTTCACCGGTCACTCGCTGAGCATCAACGCCGAATTCGAACGATCCATCAGTGCGGCCCGGGCCATCGAACTGCTGTCGTCCGCTCCCGGTGTGGTGGTGAGCGACATTCCCACACCCCTGGAAGCTGCCGGCAAGGATCCCAGTTATGTCGGCCGGATTCGCCAAGACGTATCGGTGGATGATGGCCGCGGTCTGGTGCTCTTCGTGAGCAACGACAACTTGCGCAAGGGTGCGGCGCTGAACGCCGTCCAGATCGCCGAACTGTTCCTGTAGTTCAGCAGGTGCAGGGAAGTGAACTGCACACCGGACATCCGTGCTCATAACGCGCGATGGCGGCCGTGAGATCGATGTTCATCTGATTGGCGAGAGTCGCGACCCACGCCAGGACGTCGGCGAATTCGTGAGCCTGCTGTTCGGGCGTGCCTTTGCGAATGGCTTGTGCCAGTTCGCCGACTTCTTCGGCCAACCAGGCCACGCTGGCTGCGACACCCCGTTCCTTGTCGCGGTCGCCGTAGGTTCGTTGGATGACGGTCTGCAATTCAGCCAAGGTCACGGGTCCACCGTA
This sequence comes from Ilumatobacteraceae bacterium, assembly GCA_049444115.1. Classification (GTDB taxonomy): domain Bacteria; phylum Actinomycetota; class Acidimicrobiia; order Acidimicrobiales; family Ilumatobacteraceae; genus Casp-actino8. Next base: position 2,900 of record JBMTPW010000133.1, read on the forward strand.
GGCCATCGACTCGGTGCAAGACGTGGCTGATGTCCGTGGATCGCCAAGGAAGACGAAACTTCGGTTCAGCGTCCCGCCATCACCGGATGGGGAGGCGGCAGGACGATGTCATGACCCAACCAGATCCCGACGTTGTCACCGCTTCGTCCCGACGGCCCCTCGCGATGAAGCTGCAGCACGACCGAGGCCACCTCTTCGGTCGGCATCCAGGAGGCGATCTCATCGGGAGTAGCAGGTCGACCAGCACGCGTCTGGATGGCCTGGCGCATCATCTCGCTGTCGGTGGCACCAAGACAGATGGCATTGACACGAATACCGTGACGTTTCAGTGCCAGCGACCAGGCCTGTGTGAACCCGTTGAGCGCCCACTTCGACGCGTCGTAGACGTCGAACGTGGCGGCACCCACGGGCCGGCGGGGTGACGAGGCCCACTGACAGGTAGAACCAGGTTCGTGGGGAAGGGCCACCGGAAATCCGCAGGTGTGGATGTGGTCGGTGGCGATGTTGATGATGTGCCCCTCACCACGGGCGATCATCAGGGGCATCACCAGGCGACTCAGAACGAATGGTGCCCGAGTGTTGACTCTCCAGATCGCTTCGAAATCGTCGATGGCTCGGTCGATGGAAAGATCGATCGGCGTGAATCGAACCTCGCCGGCATTATTGATCAACACGTCGATGTGGCCGAACCGCGACATGGTGTCATTGACCAGATGACTCAAGACATCGTCGTCGGTGACGTCACCGACGACGTATTCGACGGTGATGCCGTGGCCCTCCAACTCAGCAGCCAAATCCCCGAGGCTGGCGCGTTTGTCGATGAGGGACAGATCGAAGCCGGCTCGGGCGAAGACCCTGGCCAACCCTCGGCCGAAGCCGACGGCGGCCCCTGTGATCAGGGCAACTGGACGATCCATGGCAGTTCCTCCCTTTCGTGCCGGACACCATCCCTGGCACGGGTACGGTTGGATCATGGCACGAACTGGAAGATGTCTCTGCGGCAAAGTCAGCTACTCCTTGGAAGGTGAACCGATCGCTACCGCGGTCTGTCACTGCAGCCACTGTCAGCGCCAGGGAGGGAGCGCATTCTCGGTGAACCTCATCGCCATGTCGTCGCAGATGACGATCTCCGGCGAATTGGCCACGTACAACGAGATGGGGGAGAAAGGCGATCAGGTGTACGTGCGTCGCCGGTTCTGCTCGACGTGTGGATCACCGATCCTGTCCGAGATCGCTCTGAGTGAGGGCGTGATCGCCGTGAAGGCCGGAACCCTCGACGATGTCACCGATGTGAAGCCAACCGTCGAAGCGTGGTGCGTGGATCGTCAGCCGTGGGTGAATCTGCCCGGTATGGCAGCGTCCCTCGAACGCGAATAGTCCGGGGACGCCCACGTCACCATCGATACCCGGAGCGAACCATGAACACGTATGCCGAAAACCGTTCGGTGATCGACATCGATTCCCACATTCTCGAACCGGTCGGCTGGCTCAAGAGTTACGCACCCTCATCGATTCGCAACGAGATTCCTGAGTTGGGAGTAGACGACCCGTCGTTCTCCAAGCTCTTGAGCGACGCGGCACTGGATCACCAAGTTCGCACCCGCGATCCGCTTGTGATGCAACGGACGATCGACGAGTACATGACGATGGCCCGCAAAGGTTGGATGTCACTTGGTGGCTGGGATCCGGCGGAGCGATCGGTCGCTCTCGATCGCCTTGGATTTTCTCACCAAGTCGTCTTCCCAACGGGATCGTTCACTCAGGTGTACGGGACACCGGTGCTCGGCCGGGTCGAGGCGGCGCGCGCCATGAATCGGGGGATACGGGAATTCTGCTCCGACCCACGTCTGTTGGCGACGGCGTACGTTCCCTTCGAACACGGCCCTGATGTCGCGCTCGAGTTCATCGATGTCGCTGCTCGCAATGGGGTTGCCGGGTTGTTGATCGACTCGATCCCCTCGGTCGAGCAGCATTCGTTCACGCATCCCGACTTCGATCGGGTGTGGGCCCGCATCCAAGACGTGGGCATCGCGGTCTTCCTTCACGTCGGCGCCGACCAGGGGTATCGGCCGGTACCCGCAACCTTCTTCGACAATGGTCGAAACATGGCTCACGTTCGGTCCGACGCACCGGGCGACCCCTTGTCCTTCATGGGGATCGGATTTCCGGCCCAGCTCTTCTTGGCCGCCCTGGTGTACGACGGCGTCATGGACAGGTTCCCGGGTCTGCGGTTCGGCATCACCGAACTGGGAGCAACGTGGCTGCCGTCCCTGCTCCATTTCATCGATACGGGTTATCGCTCTTTCCGCTACATCCAGGATCTGTCCCATCTCACGATGAGGCCGTCGGACTACCTCCGTCGGCAGGTGGTTGTGAGTCCCTTTCCTGGGGAGGACGTTGGTTGGATCATCGAACAAGCAGGCGTCGAGATGGTGGCGTTCTCCTCGGACTACCCGCACCACGAGGGGACGGACGATCCGATCAAGCGCTTCGAGGCCAGTATGACTGGTGTCGAAGCCGCTGAACGTCACGCGTTCTATGACCTCAATGGAAGGCGACTCCTGGCTTCGGCCGTCCGATGAGCCGGAGGATCGAAGAGCACGTCGACCGGGTTCGCTGGGCAGAAAGGAGCCCCCCGTCCACGCGGGGGAACTTGGTCGGGGTGAGAGGATTTGAACCTCCGGCCTCCACGTCCCGAACGTGGCGCGC
>JBMTPW010000134.1:0-5569 GCA_049444115.1 Ilumatobacteraceae bacterium
GCAGCACGCAGACCGTTACCGTCACCATCAGCAACGTCGATGACGCCGCTCCTGTCATCACCGGTCCGTCCGGTGGCGCAGGCGATGCGGTATCCGCCAAATCCATCCCCGAAAACACCACTTCCGTCCACACCTTCACCGCGAACGAAGCGGTGACCTGGAGCCTTGGCGGCGGTGCGGATGCCGGCAAGTTCGCAATCAACCCGACGACCGGCGCGTTGTCGTTCATCACCGCTCCGGACTTCGAGAACCCGACCGATCTGGGGGATACCGCCGGCAACAACACCTACGTGGTGGTGGTGACGGCGACCGACGCCAACGGCAACGTCAGCACGCAGACCGTGACTGTGACCGTGACGGATGTCGACGACACCAAGCCTTTGGTGACGGGTCCGTCTGGCGGATCCGGCTCTGCCGTATCAGCCAAATCCATCCCTGAAAACACGACCGCCGTGCACACCTTCACCGCGAACGAGCCGGTGACCTGGAGCCTGGAAGGCGGTGCGGATGTGGGCGCGTTCGCCATCAATCCGAACACCGGCGCCCTGCGCTTCATCGACGCTCCCGACTTTGAAACCCCGACCGATCTGGGCGACACTGCAGGCAACAACACCTATGTGGTGGTCATCAAAGCGACCGACGCCAACGGCAACGTCAGCACGCAAACCGTGACCGTCACCGTGACCGATGTCGACGACACGAAACCTGTAGTGACGGGTCCGTCGGGCAACGCCGGCGCCGCGACCGATGCCACGTCCATCCCTGAAAACACCACCCCGGTCCATGTCTTCACCGCGAACGAGCCGGTGACCTGGAGCCTCGACGGTGGCGCGGATGCGGCCAAGTTCGCCATCGACCCGGCTACGGGCGCGCTGGTGTTTGTGAGTGCTCCTGACTTCGAGACCCCGACAGACCTGGGCGACGGCGCCGGCAACAACACCTATGTCGTTGTTGTGAAAGCGACCGATGCCGATGGCAACGTGAGCACGCAGACCCTGACTGTTACCGTCACCAACATCGACGAAGTGCCTCCGACCGTGGTGCCTCAAGGTCCTGAAGGTGCCGAGATCGAGACCGATCCGAACACCGGTGACAAGACCTTGGCCATCACCATTAATGAGGGCACCACGCCAGTCGCCGACCTGGGTGCCGATGAGAATGTGACCTGGGCCATCACCGGTGGCGCCGACGAGGATCTCTTCCAGATCAACGCCGACGGCCAGCTCGAGCTGATCAACCCCGGCAACCCCGGCGAGTACACCGTTGTGGTGACCGCGACCGATGCCAACGGCAACACGACGACCGTGACTGTGACGCTGACCGTAGCCTCGACGCTTCGGATCACCACCGAGTCACTGCCGTCGCATATCGTCAACAAGCCGGGCTACCTTGCTCCGATCGAAGCCGTGGGCGGCCGCCAGCCGTACGAATGGACCATCGACAGCGGATCGCTGCCGGATGGCTTGTCGATCGAGGCCAGCACCGGTCGTGTGATCGGAACCCCGACCAAGGTGGGCACCTTCGTGTTCCGTGCGAAAGTGACCGACGGCAACGGCATCGTCCGACGCCGCGATTACTCGATCCGCATCCAAGACATCGATTTCGTGCCGGTCCTGAGCCTGCACGTCACCCAAAACCCGAATCCGTCCACCGAAGCCGGTGTGGTGATAGGGGATGTGGTCGTGACTGTGAAAGACCAGCTCGGCAACGTGGCCGACTACCACACCAAGCCGATCCGGGTGACCGTGACTGCGGGAACCGGCGGACCGAACACCGCGGATGCGGCCCTCTTCGGCACCACTACCGTGAACCCGACCTTGGGAGTGTCGACCTACTCCGACCTCTTCATGACCCGTGCCGGTGTGGCCTACACCATCACCGCGACGTCGGAAGGCACCATCTCCGGCGTCTCTGCGGCCTATGACATCATCCCGGGTCCGCCGAACAAGCTGCACATCGTGGAGGTGTCCGACTCCCTGGCCGCCGCGTTCGACCTGGTGAACGGCGCCCTTGGCAAGAAAGCCGCCGCTCCGACGGTTCAGGCCAACCTGACCGGAAACCGGATTCCGCTGCTGATGAGCGTGTTGGACCAGTACGACAACAAGACCCGTGTTCCGGAAGGCGACACGCCGGTCAATCTGCTGGCCAACTCCGCGACGGGCAAATTCTTCAACCGCCGTACCGACAATGATTCCACCGCAGTAGTCGTGATTCCGGTGAACACCACCAGCATCATCTTCTACTACGAAGATCCCGTGGCCGGATCGGTGGATGTGGACGGTATCGCAACACCTCCCCCGGGAGCGCGCAACATCCTGCCGGGCGACACCCGAGTGCAGATCATCCAGCCGAACGGTCTGAATTCGGATCCAGCGGCGGCCACTATGCGCGTCTATGAGCGCCAGCTGCTGCGTGTGAATCTGATCTCAGCCGACGGGTCGACGGTCCGCGCTCCGAACCCGGGCGTGACCGTGACGTTGAGCTCTTCGTCGCCGACCGGACGTTTCTATCTGCCGGACAACGATGCCTTGCCTGTGAACTCGGTCGAGATTCCTGCCGCGCTCACGTCCAGCGGTGTCTACTACGAAGACCCGACGGGTGGCGTGCACACCATCACCTTCACGGCGGCGGGACTCCCTGCGCCGACCGACCAGTCGGTGATCACGGTGATCGGTCCGACGCAGTATGCCGTGGTTCCCTCGGCGGTTCTGACCCCGGTCGGCACCACCATCACGGTGACGGCGCAACTGAAAGAGGCCGACGGCACCGACGTGCCAGTGGCGGGCCATGTCGTGACGTGGACAGCCACCAATGGCGGAACCTTCGCGCAGCCCACCAGCGTGACCAACGCCCAGGGCTTAGCCACCATCCAGTACACCGTGTCGACCACAGCGGCCGTCTCGCACCGCATCACCGCGACCGACGCCGACGGACGTACGGGTCAATCGGTGCCGGTGGTCACCCAAACCGGAGGCCTCACCTTGATGAACCTGTCCGCGGGCGACAACCAGACCCAACCGGTGGGCACCTTGCTCGCGGCCAACCTGGTGGTGGTGTTGCGTGACAATTTCAACAATCCGATTGCCGGAGAACCTGTCACCTTCCGTTTGGTGAGCACCCCTGACCGCGCGGTCGGTGTGAGCTTCACGAATCCGGATCTGCCCAAAGCCTTGCCTGGAGACGAAATCCAGCAGGCCGGCATGCAGATCCAGGTGGTGAGCGATGCCACGGGGACGGCCGACATCCGGATGGTTCTTGGCGACATGCCTGGTGTGTACCGCGTCGAAGCGACGGTGGCCGGATTGCCGCCTGTCTACTTCAACGAGACAGCCATCCCTGGAGACTACGACCTGTTCCAGAACTTCCCGAACCCGGCCGATGGCTCCACCACCATCCGCTACCAGCTTCCGGTACGGGCCAACGTGACGAGCCGCGTCTATGACGTGGCCGGCGCCTTGGTCGACACCCCGATCGACGGACAGATGATCGACGCGGGCTCCCGCCAGATCGTTTGGGATACCTCCCGCTTCGCGAACGGCGTGTACGTGTACCAGCTCATTGCCCGCGGCGATGACGGCAGCCGCTACGTCGAGTCCCTTCCTCTCACCATCATGAACCGCTAATCATGAACCGCATTCTTTCCCGCATCTTTTCGACCGGACTCCTCGGCGTCGGCCTTCTCCTGAACGCCGGCCTCACCCATGCGCAGACCGGACAAACCTCGATGACGTTCCTGCGCATCGAGCCCAACTCCCGCGCCAGCTCCCTCGGCAACACCGGGGTGGCCATGGCGGATGGAGACCATGCCGCGTTCTGGAACCCTGCCTGGCTAGGGTCCGTGACGCAGACCAATATCAGCCTGAGCCGGTATGATTGGATGCCCGAACTCGGGCTTCCGTTCGTGTACCATCACCTGAGCGTGAGCAACCCCTTGGGTGAGCGTTCGGGGATTTCGGCGTATCTGACCTACTTCGACCTGGGTCAGCAGACCGCGACGGATGCGGCCGGCAACGATCTCGGAGCGTTTGGCAACTACGAGCTGTCCGCCGGCCTGGCGTACGGACGCCGACTCAACGACCATTGGTCGCTCGGCGGTGGCGCGAAGTATCTGCGCAGCAGCATCGCCAGCGGACAGACATCCGGCGGCGAGGCGATCGACGCGGTCAACAGTGTCGCGGTGGATCTCGGTGCGGCGTACCGGAGCGGTTTCCGCAGCTATTCCCGATTCGACGGAGAGTTCCGCGCCGGGATGAACCTGTCGAACATGGGTCCGGGCGTGAAGTACATGGACAGTCAGCCGGCGCACGACATCCCGTCGAATCTGCGTCTCGGATGGGCCTTCGAAGCCAAATCCAAGGAGGCGCCGGGTCACCGCCTCATCCTGTCGAACGACATCACCCGTCTGATGAACACCACCGAGTCGCTGCCTCAAGCCTCGCTCGGCCTGGTGGAGTCGCTCACGTTCGGCACTGGCGCCGAATACTGGTGGAACGACCTTGTGGCGCTCCGTGGAGGGTATTACACCGAATCGCGTGCCAACGGCGACCGCGAATACGTCACGCTCGGGACCGGCATCCGGTACCAGCAATTCGGCATCGACCTGGGCTATCTGATGAGCACCCAGGCGTACCATCCGCTCGACAACACGTTGCGGATCACCGTGAAGCTGAACCTGGCCAAGCCGAAACCGGTCGTGATTCCGGCACCGGTCCCAGTGAAATGCGACTGCCCGATCGTGGCGCCTGCGGCACCGGCTCCCGCACCTGTCATCGTGGTACCGGCACCGGCCCCTGCGGTCGTGCTTCCGGCCATTCCTGATCTTTCGGACGCGATCGTCCGCTTCGACATCATGAAATCGGACATCAAGGACGAATACCGCGCCGACATCCAGCGTGTATTCGATGCGATGAGCGCGGACAGCACCCTGCGCGTGAAGATTTCGGGGCATGCCGACATCACCGGAGACGCGGTCAAGAACCTGTTGCTCGGTGAGTCGCGCTCGCGCGCGGTCATGCTTGAGCTGATCGGCATGGGCATCGCTGCAGATCGGTTCGTGATCGAAGGCTATTCGGATGTGGTGCCTGTGGCGACGAACGAAACCATGGATGGACGCACCTTGAACCGCCGCGCCGAGTTCACAGCCTTCCGTGGCGGCGAGACCGTCCGTTTCGCGACAGCGAAGGCCAAGGGTCGCATCGACGTCGGCGTGCCGGTCAAGAAAGGCACCGACATGCGCTTCAACGTGCTCCAGTGGATCGACCAGCCTGCTTCCGGCGAGTGGATCGCCTCGGTCAAAGACGCGTTGGCGGCCGACGCCACCCTCGAGGTCGTGATCGGCACCCGCATCCGTAACCGCGCCGGCATGATGCCGAACTACTTCCGCGAGCTGGAAAAAGCCCGCTCGGAGAAAGTGAAAGCCGAGATGGTGTTGTCGGGCATCGATGCGAACCGCATCCGCGTGGCCAAGCCGAACAGCGCGCTGTGGAACACCCATCTGAAGCCGCACGCCACCCGCGACACGGAGCAGACCATCGTGATCGTAGTGAGATAAAAAAAAAGCCCGTTATCC
>JBMTPW010000135.1:0-5563 GCA_049444115.1 Ilumatobacteraceae bacterium
CCGAACGACATCTGCGCGCCGATCCTCCCCAACCGGAGGAACTGATCAACGCCATCGGCGATGTGCAGGACCTCTTCACCGACTCCTGTCGCGATCTGGACGGACTCGCCGACGTGGATCAACTCATCGGCTGTTCGGGCACGGTCGTCACCGTGGCAGCCATCGAACTGGGGGGCTTCGATCGCCGGGCGCTCCAAGGATTCGAGCTGTCCCGAGCGGCCGTCGAAGATGTGTTCCGCACCGTGGCCACCGAGTCCCTCGCCGACCGCCTGCACAATCCGGGGTTGCCACCCGAACGGGCCGACATCATCGTGGGCGGATGCTGTGCGCTGGTGGCCATCATGCGGGCCCTCGACGCCCCATCGATCACGGTCTCCACGCGCAATATCCTGGACGGTCTATGCGCCGAACTGCGGGGCTGACCCGATGACCCGGTTCCACGACCATCCGGCACGTACCACCGGTGGCGCCCGACTGTACGGACGTCGCGTCATGTTGCGTCCGCTCGTGCCACCGGATTTCAACGCCTGGTCCGAGGTGCGCCGGCGCAATCATGACTGGCTGACCAAGTGGGAGCCGTCGCGATCGGCGTTCCTGCCCGATCCGTCGGTGGATCGTGATGCCTTCGGGGCGCGCTGCACCCAGCGCGACCGCGAACGCCAGAATGGATCGGCGTATTCGTTCGGGTTGTTCGTGGACAATGCCGTGGCCGGGGAAGTGAATCTCAATTCGGTACAGCGCGGGGCGCTGATGTCCGGGGTGATCGGCTACTGGATCGATCAGGCCCACGCCGGCAACGGTTACGTGGCCGAGGCCGTCGTACTGCTCTTTCGCTACGCCTTCGAAGATCTACGTCTGCATCGCCTGGAAATCTGCATCGTGCCGCGCAACGCCAACAGCCGTCGCATCATGGAGAAGTTGCGGATCCGTGACGAAGGAACGGCGTTGCGCTTCCTGGAGATCAATGGAATCTGGGAAGACCACGTGCGCTACGCGATCACTGCCGAGGAATGGGCCGACCGGCGCGCCGATCTCAGCGCCGACTGGTTGTAGGGATCGACGGGCCCGTCAGGAAGCTTGGGTCAGATTGCGATAGGCGGCGATCTTCTGTTGGCGGCGCACCGTGCGACGCTTCCAGTCCTTCACCTTCCAATGGCGCTTCGCCCTGGCCTCGCTCAATTTCTTGACGGCTCGCTCGGCGTCATGGTGGTGAGCCGGCTTCCAAGCCGCTCCAGGCTCCACCACATCATCGGGTTCCACACCGTGGCTGACCATCTCGGCCAACTCGTGCAGTTCGCTCTTGACGCGGTGACGCTCATTGTGAGCATGGGCTCGCAGTTCGGCCCTCGGCAGGGGTACTGCGTCCTCACCTCGATGACGCTTGCTCATCGGTCCTCCTTTGCAGGTTCCGTGAACTGTCCTTGGCAAGAAGGTACCCCAAATCGTTGAGGTGTCAAGGCGCGGTCGAACAGCTGGAACCGATTGACAACGTCAACCGCATCAGTCCGTCCAAGGAAAAATGTAAATCCCATACTTCATAGACTGACGATGTGAGTTCCCGGTCCGACACTCCGCAACGGTTGCTTGCCGAGGCAGTTCGAGTGATCGACGCCCACGGGGAGACGGCCCTTCACATCCGCGACGTGGCGGCGGCCTGCGGGGTGACCTCCCCCATCGTCTACAAGGCCTTCGGCAGTCGCGAAGGCTTGATCGTGGCCGCACAATCGGAGCGGTACATCCGTTCATGGCGCGATTCATCGCATGGCATGCCCGAGGCCATCGCCAACGCCACCACCGTGGACGAACTGAAGCAGGCGATTCTCGATGTGGTGATGAGAATCCTCGGACCGGATCGACACATCTACCGGAGAGTGCGTCACGAGATCCTCGGTTCGCTGGTGCATCTCCCGGCTCTCCAGAAAGCGGTCGTGGATTTGCTGGCCACGATGCGCCGGACCTTCGCCGATGCTTTCGGCGTCGCCCGACGGCGTGGCCTCATTCGCCAGGATCTCGACGTGGACGCAGCTTTCCTGTGGTACCTCGGTCAAGTCGAAGGTCGCTTCATGGTGGAACTGGATCCGGCCAGCGTGAACGAACGAGCCTGGAACAAGATCTTCATCGAGGCCATCTTCTTCAGCCTCTTCACCGACCCGACCGTGCCCATCGAACTCTGAAGCGTCGGGTGCCGAACCCGCCCGACGCGAGATCAAGATTTCTTCGAAGAAATCCTCTGTTGGAGAGCGGCGATACGTTCGGCGAACCAGGGCTGCCGGGTGCTCCACAACTGCGGGGTGAGTTCACGCTCCACGGCTGCCGGATGGGCATCCACATCGGCCATGGCCTGAATGGTCTTCTTGGTCTCGATCACCAATTCCCGCGGGGCCGATGCCGCTCTGGCGGCCATGGTCTGAGCCACCGACATCAGTTCGGCATCGGGAACGCAGCGATACACCACGCCGACTCGTTCGGCCTCGGCGCCGTCCATGATGTCGCCGAAGACGACTGCGGCCATGGCGGTTTGTGGTCCGGCGATGCGCCGCAGCATCCACGTATGGCCGCCGCCTGGATGGATCCCGATCTGCAGAAAGCGCGTATCGAACTTGGCGCTGGCCGCGGCGATACGCACATCACAGCCAAGAGCGAGATTCATTCCTGCACCCACCGCCGCGCCGTTCACGGCGGCGAGGGTGGGTAGTGGACTGCGCGCGATGCGCAAGAACCCTTCGTAGATACGACCGAGACTTTCCGCACTGCTCTGCTGCAAATTGCCGAGATTGGCTCCGGCGCAGAACGCCGGTGCAGCCCCGGTGACCACCAGGGCGCCGATGGTCGGATCGTTCTCGATGCGATCCATGGCGGCCACGATCTCGTCCACCATGGGAGCGGTCAAGGTATTGCGTTCACCGGGATTGTTGAGAGTGAGCGTGGCCACACCATCGCGCACCGCCACCAGCACCAAACCCGCAGAGTCGGAAGAAGTCACCCATTCATCCTGGCAGGTTCTCCTTTGCCGTCGGGATTCCGGTTCCCACTACCGTGGTCGCATGAGCGACATCCCGAGTCGGCCAGCGGCCACGGTGGTGCTCACCCGGCCGAGCGAGCGCTCGTCCTGCGGGGTGGAAGCACTTCTCCTGCGACGCAGCGATGTCGGGGCGTTCGCCGGTATGTGGGTGTTCCCGGGTGGCCGAGTGGACGATGACGATCACGGACACGACGATCTCAGCAGGGCGGCCTCGGCGGCAGTGCGCGAAGCCGCCGAGGAGGTCGCTGCCGTCGTGGCGCGAGAGTCGTTGGTGACCTGGAGCCACTGGACGCCGCCGACCATCGCCCCGGCACGCTTCACCACCTGGTTCTTCATCGCCCCCTGGGATGGTGGAGAGATCACCATCGACGGGCACGAAATCGTCGAGCACGCCTGGATGGCTCCCGAAGATGCCTTGGCAGCACGATTGCCAATGGCGCCACCCACCATCGTGACCCTGCACGAACTCTTGGAGGCCGGGAGCGCAGAGGTCATCTGGCGCGGCCGACCCGAACCACCGGCATACGTGACGCGGCCGGGTCGGACAGTTGACGGTGTCACGGTGTTGATGTGGCACGGTGACGCCGGCTACGAGAACGGAATCCCCGAGACTCCCGGCCCGCGCAACCGCCTGATCATGCCGGAAGGATTCGGCAGTTCGGTCTTCGAATACCTGCGACTGCCCTGAAGGACAATTGCACTGAACCACGCGGTGACAACAGCAGTAGGGTCACGGGCAGTGCTCGACCACGTGTTCACCGATGTCATCAGCGCCCTCCGTGACGCTTTCGAACGCGCCTTTCTGGAACGCCAAGCGTTCGAAGAACACTTTCAGGCCGATGTATTGCTGGGCGATCTCAGTTGGGAGACCAGTTATGGACTTCCCGGAGAAGGACAACCGCCGCACGTCCTGGCTCACATCACCTTCGACTGGCCCTCGTCCAGTCAGACCTCGTATCGCAAGTGGTACACCGACTTCGAATTCGACGAGCCACCGGCCATCGAAATGGAAATCACCTTGCGCATCCAACGGATCAAGGACACCCCCGACCTGCAGGCCGTGCGGTCGGTGACTCCAACGACCAGTCCGCTCATCGGTGATGGACGCTTGGAACGGGTGGCCATCACCATCGAAACCACCTTCGGCGACGATGACGATCCACCCGAACATGCCGTTGAAACCACCTACGAAGGCCTCTACACCCTTAGGGAGGAATCCCTGGCCGATGGGGCCAACACAATGTTGGACGACCACTTCGGCGCGCTCGGTGGATGGATCGCAGCGATGTTGGTGAAACTCGGCGACGTGCCCTACGTTTTCTTTCCTACCGACGACTCGGCCTGACCGGGAATCCGAAGAACCAACATGACTCTGCGCACCGCCCCGAACAGCGTGGTTCTCCTCGACATCGAGGATCGCATCGCCACCATCACTCTCAATCGACCGGCAGCTCGCAACGCGCTCTCAACGGAGGTGCTCCGTCTGCTGCCAGAGACATTGCTGGCCGTCGACGACGACGCCGACGTGGATGTGGTGATCCTCACCGGCACCGACCCGGCCTTCTGTGCCGGATTGGATCTGAAGGAACTGGGCTCCACGGGTGGCAACCTCGGCGCAAGTGGCGAACGCCGCTCGGCGGAGTCGCCGCGCCCGCGGCGTGGCCCGTTTCCAGACATGGACAAGCCAGTGATCGGTGCCGTCAACGGCGTGGCCATCACCGGCGGATTCGAACTGGCCCTCAATTGCGACTTCCTGATCGCGTCGGACCAGGCCAAGTTCGGAGACACACATGCTCGAGTGGGCGTGATGCCCGGCTGGGGATTGACGGTGCTCCTCCCCCAAGCCATTGGGGTGCGCCGAGCCCGCGAAATGTCCTTCACCGGGAACTTCCTGTCGGCCGACGAAGCCCTGCAATGGGGGCTCGTGAATCACGTGGTGCCCCACGCCGACCTGATGCCGTTCACCCGATCGATGGCCCGGGACATCATCGGCAACGATCGAGCCGGCGTCCGCCAGATCCGTCGCACCTACGCCGAGATCCATGCCGAGGCCGAAGGCTGGGCGGTCGAAGGCCGGGACGGTGCTCGGTGGCAAAAGGAGCAGTTCTCTCCCGACAAGGTCGCCGCCCGCCGAGCAGCCATCCAAGAGCGCGGTCGCAGGCAATAGGGATTATTCGGCAATCGGTCGGCGATCGGTCAGTCGCCGGAATCGGCCGGCGAATGAGCCCGACAGCACGACCGGATCGCGTGCCCGTGGCCCCTCGGGGCACATGTATTGTGGGTCCACCACTCGATCGGCACATCGGCCAGTCGACATAGGGAGGACAATCACATATGCGTAAGAACGTACGACTGCTGGCAGCGTCTCTGGCAGCACTGAGTTTGGTTGCCACCGCCTGCGGCGGCGACGACAACGATTCATCGGGCGGTGGCGACGGCATCAAGGCTGGTATCGCCTTCGACACCGGCGGCCGTGGCGACGGAACATTCAACGACTCGGCCGCCTCTGGCGGTGAGAAGGCCACCAGCGCTCTGGGCGCC
>JBMTPW010000136.1:0-5505 GCA_049444115.1 Ilumatobacteraceae bacterium
AGGTGGCCAGTACCGCGCAACAGAACTTGATGCCATCCGAAGTGGCCGGCACGGTCAGCCTGATCAAAGCGGTCTGGCCGCTGGTACTGAGCACCCTCGGTTGCCTTCCCGTCGTCGCCGCTCGCATCGCTCTCACCAATGAGCAGGGTGCCGCAGCTGCAGCGTTACGAGTCACGATCGGTGTGGCTCTCGGCATGGGCTTGATCATCGGCTGGATCAGGTTCCGTGACGACATCAAGGCCTGGCTCAATCAGGCCGCCGCCGACAGCCGCCAATCATCAACTCGATCCGGAGAACCCCGATGAGTCGTCATCCCAAACCACCCTCGTCGCCACCAACCACCTCACCGGCGTCGACATCTGCGGCGTCCACGTCACCATCGGCGAACACATTGCCGACTTCCGCACCCAATCAGCCCGCGGCCATGCTCACTCGTGATCTCGCCAAGGACTATGGCGACGGACCCGCGTTGCATCCCCTGAGCGTGCACATCGCTCCCGGCGAGCGCGTGGCTCTCATCGGTCACAACGGTTCGGGAAAGACGACACTGCTCCGCATGGCCGCTGGTCTCTTGGAGCCGGCATCGGGATCGGTGGCGATCTTCGGACATCCGACCGGCTCGATCGAGGCCCGACGTCAGCTCAGCTTCATCTCCGATACACCAACCTTCTACGACGATCTCTCGGTCTGGGAGCATCTCGAATTCACCGCTCGTTTGCACGGGATGACCACCTGGGAACAACGAGCTGCGGATCTTCTCGGTGCCCTCGGCATCTACGAGCGTGCCGACGACCTGCCCACCAGGTTCAGTCGCGGTCTCAAACAAAAGGCCGCCATTGCCATCGCCGTGCTCCGACCTTTCGACATCTTGCTGGTGGACGAACCCTTCGTCGGACTCGATGCCGAAGGAAAGGAGGCGCTCCTCGAGTTGTTCGATGACGCCCATCGCTCCGGCGCCACGCTCGTGGTCGCCACTCACGAACTCGGATTCGTGACGACGGCTCAACGCACCATTGCCCTGCGCGATGGCATTCTCGTCTTCGACGGTGACTCCTCCTCTGCGCAGGCGCGCCAGCTGGTGGCCACCGAAGGCTCGAATACTGCTCCTGAATGAGGCCCGGTACACTGGTCCACATGCAGGAGTTCACATCGCTCAAGGTGACCGCCGCAGAGCACGCCGATCTCGCCACCCAGTTGACCACGATGTCCACCCAGGGGTGGGAGGTGGTGAACATCATGTCCACCGGCGGCGATCTCATCGCCTATCTGGCAAAGTCTCGCCCCGCCACTGCTGGGACTGTTGCGACTGCTCCGGGGGAGACTGTGGAGTCCGTGAGTGAATCGACAGCTGGATGGGCATCCACGTCGTCCTCTGAGGAAACGACTGCATCCATTCCCGCCGAGTGGTACAAGGATCCGTCGGGACGGTTCGAATATCGCTACTGGGACGGTACCAACTGGACCGACCACGTGTCGCGCGCCGGTGTGATGTTCAAGGACCCGCCGATTCCGTGACCGCTCCAGCGCGGCGAGTCGTATCGCTAGGTTGACAGCGTGCAGAACACACCCATGCGAGCCACATCGGTGGGTCATGCCGGCATCTTCGTGGAAACCGGGGCCGGTTCGATCCTCTGCGATCCGTGGTTCAATCCGGCCTTCTTCGGATCATGGTTCGTCTTTCCGCGCAACGATCACTTGCCTCCTGTGCTCCTGGAGCGCATCAGACACCCATCGTTCCTCTACATCTCCCACCTCCACGGCGACCATTTGGATGAGAGCTGGTTGTCGGAGAACATTCCGCGTCACACACCAATCCTTCTTCCCGACTATCCCTCCAGGGAACTGGAGAATCGCCTTCGCTCCCTGGGATTCGGCGAATTCGTCACCACGGTCGATGGCGTCGAGCAGGATCTGGGCTCGGGACTGACGGTCGCCATCCATGTCGAGACATCCATCACCGATGGACCCGCAGGCGATTCAGCGATCGTCATCTCCGACGGTCGTCATCGACTCGTGAACCAGAACGACTGTCGTACCAGCGATCTGGCGGCTCTGCGCGGCCATGGTCCGGTCGACCTCCATTGGCTGCAGTTCTCTGGAGCCATCTGGTATCCGATGGTGTACGACGAGCCGGTTGAACGAAAACGGGAACTGGTGGATCAAAAGGTTGTCAGTCAATTCAGCCGGGCTCTGCACTACGTGGAAGCCATCGACGCTCGCGCCGTCGTGCCCTCGGCAGGTCCTCCCTGCTTTCTGGATCCGGAGTTGTTCCATTTGAACGTGATTCGCGGCGACGAATTGTCAATCTTCCCCGATCAGACGGCCTTCATCCAACACCTCGCCGCAGCGGGACGCAGTGGCCTCATGAACATCCCCGGTACCACCATCACCCTGGAGAACGACTCGATCACGGTGAGCCATCCCATCGACGATGCTGCGTTGCGGAAGATCTTCACCGACAAAGCTGAGTACCTGCGCACCTATCAGGCCGATTACCTCGACTACCTGGCAGAAATGAAGGCTGCCTGGTACGAACCGACCGTGAATCTCATCGACACCATCAAGGCATGGTGGGAACCGTTGTTGACCCTGGCACCTGCATTGCGCCACGGCATCGGGGCGGCCTGCCTCCTGCGCGCCGGGGATCTGGACATCCTCGTCGATTTCCCGCGAGGAGAAGTTCGGCCTTTCGCCGGCGAGGAGTACGGCTTTCGTTTCGAGATGGATCGCCGACTGGTGGAGACGGTGGTGGCGCAGAACGCCGTCGACTGGAGTGACAAGTTGTTCCTCTCCTGTCGCTTCAAGGCTTGGAGAGCCGGTGGATACAACGAGTTCCTGTACAACTTCTTCAAGTCGCTCTCGGTGGATCGCATGCAACGCACCGAGGCCGAGGCCCGACAGAAGTTGTCCCCTCCAGCTCCGTCGGCGGAAATCGAATTGGGCGACTACGTCATGGAACGTTTCTGCCCACACCGTCGAGCGGATCTCTCGGTGTTCGGGACGATCGAAGATGGCGAACTGGTGTGCAGTCTGCACGGATGGCGCTTCGATCTGGAAACGGGACGGTGTCTCAACGCCCAGGATCGGTCGTTGCGGGTACGTCGTCGCTGAGAGTCAGTCGACCAACGACAAGCGATAGGCGAAACGGAAATCACCGGACTGAATCAGGTGCTGCGGATCGACATCGGGCCCGCAACTGGCAGTTCCCACACCTCGATGCGCCACGTCGATGTGCACGACCAGGCCGTCAACGGGCACGAGTTCGGTCGCATCGGCCGCGGCGTACAGGTCTTCGTCTCGATATCGCAGGGCCGACATGTGCAGACCAGCGGGGCTCAACGCCTCGATGCGAAAGCCTGGGCCACCTGACGAACGTCCGATTTCCATCCACCGACAGTCGGTGCGCAAACCGAACTCCTGCGGCACGAGATATGGCAGTTCGTCGGGTGCTGCGTCCCAGACATCCAATAATGCGCCGCGATTCCGGTCGGGCATGTTCTCGAGTGGTCCGCGTCCGTACCAGCGCACCAGGTCGTATCCAGCCGGCAGTTGCAGAACGACCCCGATGCGTGGCAGATCTGCCAACGCCGCCGGAACGAACACCGAGTGTTCATGCACCTCGGCCCCCTCCACATCCACGTGCGACGTATGGCGATGGCGCACCAATGACTCGGCGTCCTTGGTGGCCACTCCCTGATCCAACCATCTCCACAGGGCGCGTCCTCCGATACCCATGCGATCCGCGAGATCGGGCATCAACTTGAAGCCGTCGTTGTCGGTGGCGGCGCGCCACAAGTGCAGCCGCGGCGGCTGGCGAAGAATGGGGGCCACGGTCGATGACACTGCGGCCGGCGGTGGCAAAGGTCTTTCGTCAGCGGGGCGAATGACGATCTGATCCCACGCCACCAAATGATCGCGTTCGCACCACGAGGTCGACGAGCGCGTCGACCAGCGGAACGTCGCCAACACCTCTCCGGACCGACCCTGGTACTCGGCCAGATCGAGGGGCCAATCCACGAGTACGGACTGTCCAGCGGCGACATCGGGTGACCACGAGCCGCGCGCCTCGACCCGACCATCGACTGTGACCGTCCAGGTGCCGCGTAACCACGACAGATCATTGAAGGATTGGCGATTGACCACCCGCACCTTCCAGCCGACGGCCTCCACCGCCACCGGACGATGCACCCATTGCACTTCTTGTATTGCCGGATGCGGCGTTCCCTCCGGGGACACCAGTCCATCGGCCACGAAGTTGCCGTCGTTCGGTTCGTCGCCGAACTGCCCGCCATAGGCGAACCGCTCGCGTCCGTCGGCCAGAACCTGACGTAGTCCGTGATCCTTCCACTCCCAGATGAAGCCACCCTGCAGATTTCGATGGCGATCGATCGCATCCCAATACGCGGCCAGGCCTCCATTGGAATTTCCCATGGCGTGGCTGTACTCGCACATGATCAGTGGGCGGGTGCCCAGATTCGATGAGGCGTACAGTTCGATGGCGCTGGCCGGTGAATACATCGGGCAGACGACATCGGTGACCGCCATACCCCCGGAACTCCACCCGGCGTGGAAGACCGCCCCTTCGTAGTGCAGAAGTCGACTCTGATCCATCGACCGCACCAGAGCCGCCGCTGCTTCGTGGATCTCACCGAAACCGGATTCGTTGCCGAGACTCCACATGATCACGCACGGGTGATTGCAATCGCGCTCCACCATGCGGGACACTCGCTCCAACCAGGTGGTGCGATAGACCGGATCGTGACAGAGGCTCGTATTGAAGGCGTGGCTCTCGGCGTTGGCCTCGTCCACGACGTACAGTCCCAGCTCATCGCACAGGTCGTAGAAGCGATGATCGCTGGGATAGTGGGACGTTCGCACGGCGTTGATATTGGCGCGCTTCATGGTGACCAGATCCCGGCGCATGTCCTCCACCGTGACCGCCTTGCCGCGATCGGCGTGATGATCGTGGCGGTTCACGCCCATGATGGTGATGGGTCGACCATTCACCGTGACCAATCCGTCGAGCAAGGCCACGCGCCGAAAGCCGACGATCTGGGGCACGACTTCCACCGTGGAACCATCGGGGTGGACCAGTTCGGACATCAGCCGATAGCGCTGGGGTGTCTCGGCCGACCATGGCCGAACCTTGGGTACCACCCAAGTGGACGTCACCCTGTGACCACTGAAGGCGTACGGCGTGAGGTGCCGGTGCGGAAGATTGGCGCTTTGCACCGCACCCAATCGTCGACCTTCCAGTGTTTCCACCCAGGTGCGCACGATCCATCCGGATCCGATGGCCGGCGCCGGGTTGCCTCGAACGGCGACATCGACGGTGGCGGTGATGGAGGCGGATTCCGATTCGTGATCCCAGTCGGCCAGAGCACGCACGCGTTCCACGCCGATCACTGCTCGAGCTTCGAGGAACACCTCTCGATGCAGCCCGGCCATCCACCATTGGTCCTGATCCTCCAGATACGACTGGGCGCTGAACCGAGGTCCCAGCAC
>JBMTPW010000137.1:0-5514 GCA_049444115.1 Ilumatobacteraceae bacterium
GCACGGACTGCTGGCGACGCGCTTCGTAGTGACCGCCTCCGATGGCGTCTATGCCGTCGAAGCCAGCGATCCGGGGGTCACCGTGACCCGCCAGGACACCACCAGCGGGGTGCCCGATGCACTCGTCGAATTCAACGGTGCGTCGGCGGCTTGTCTCGGCAATCGCGATGCACTCGTCGAACTCTTGCACCGCGGCATCGCCGCCGCAGCTGTCGTGACCTCGGGTGCCTGCCAAGCGGCACTGTTGCTGATGGGCGAGTACACCAAGTCCCGCCGTCAGTTCGACAAGGTCATCGCCTCGTTCCAGGCGGTCAGCCAGCGGGCCGGAGACGCGTACATCGATACCGAGGGCGTGCGGCTCACGGCGTGGCAGGCGGTGTGGCGGATGAGCGAAGGACTTCCCGCCGAAGAGGCATTGCTGTCGGCGAAGTTCTGGGCCGCCGAGGGTGGTTGGCGCATCATGCACGGCGCCCACCATGTCCACGGCGGCGTCGGTGTGGACCGGGATTATCCGTTGCACCGATACTTCTTGTTGCACAAGCAACTCGAGCTGCAGTTGGGGTCGACCCAGCCCAGCCTGGCCCGCCTCGGCCAGTTGCTGGTGAATTCCTGACGACCGACGAAAGGTCCTCGACGTCCATGTCCCACCTCTCCCCCAACCCGCATCCGATTCTTCCGCCGGACCCGGACTATCAGCCGATCCACACCCGCAACTATGAAGTGCGGGCCTTCAAAGTGAGCGATACCGAGATCCTTCTGCGCGGCGCCGTGCGCGACGACAAGCCAGCCGGTCTGTACGTGCAGGACGATCCGGAACCGTTGACGATTCATCACATGGTGGTGGAGCTGCGGGTGACGTTCCCGATGATGGAGATCGTGGACGCCAATGTCGAATTCAAGGACTTCCCGCATCACGATTGTCCGGGGATCACCACGCGATACAAGCAGCTGGTGGGGCTGTCGATTGCTCGCGGATTCACCCACAAGGTGCGCGAACTCTTCGGTGGTCCGCGTGGGTGCACGCACACCACGGCGCTGCTGCAGGCCATGGGGCCGGTGGCGATCCAGTGCGGCTGGAGCATGCGGGTCATCAAGATGAGCGAGATGCGGGCCACTGGCGGAGACGGAGTCGTCGATGAGATTCCGGCCGAGGCCCGCGAGATGGCCTTCAAGTCGAATCTGAATACCTGTCACATCTGGGACGAGAACGGCCAACAGGTGGCGAACATTCGAGCGGGCGTGGACATTGGCGCGCCGCTGTCGGTGACCAAGCGGCTGACAAAACTCAATCGCGACCCCGACGAATGGAATCGCATCCGCGGCTAATCAACTCCTTGGGCGCGAAAAGGTGCCAAAACCTGTCGTTCTCGTACCCAATGGAGGACTTCGACGGCGGCGATCCACCGATCGGGATTCATTGGGGAGAAAAGTGACGCGATATGGCACCTTTTCGCGCCCAAGGGGTTCAAAGCGGGGTGGGGGTTATTGGAGGAGGCGGAGGGCTTCGGCTTTGGCCCACTGGTAGTCGGCCTTCCCCACCGGGGTCCGCACCACCGTCTCCACGAACAACACCACCTTGGGCGCCTTGTAATCCGCCACCAAAGTGCGACTGAACGCCACCAGATCACCCGCATCCACGGCCGTTCCCGGACGAACCTGCACCAAGGCCGTGACCTGCTCCCCCCAGCGCTCGTTCGGTGTCCCCACCACCACCGCATCGAACACCGCCGGATGCTGCTTCAGTGCCGCTTCCACTTCTTCGGGATAGATCTTCTCCCCACCCGAGTTGATGCACACGGACCCACGCCCCAACAACGTGATCATCCCGTCCGGTTCGATCTGAGCGAAATCCCCCGGAATCACCCAGCGCTTGCCGCCATAGGTGCGGAACGTCTCGGCGGTCTTCACCGGATCCTTGTAGTACTCGAGCGGGATGTTGCCACTGCGCGCCAACTTGCCGACTTCACCGACCGCGCATACTCGTCCGTCCTCGGCGAGCACCGTGGTATCGGCTCCGACCACGAACTTGGGTGCCGCCAGCGCCGAGCCGTCATCGGAACGCGCTCCGGCAGCCCCGGTCTCCGACGCTCCGAAGCTGTCGAGGATGGCCACGTTCGGCAGGGCCTCACGCAATTGCGCCCGTACTCCAGACGTCAACGGCGCGCCACCGTTACCGATCGCGAACAGGAGCGACAGATCGAACTGTGGCCGGGGCTCGGCCAGCAACGCCTCGGCCAGCGGTCGGGCCATGGCGTCGCCGATGGTGGACACCGAGGTCACCACGGCATCGGCCACCAATTGCCACACCACCAGCGGATCGAAGTTCTTCTTGGTGTAGAGCACGAAGCATCCCCCAGCGGTGTAGGCATTGCCCATGATCCACTGGCCACCACCGTGCATCATCGGTCCGATGGACATCAGTCGCGCTCGGAACGACGAGGCCAGTGCCTCTTCGCCGAGTTGTTCCACGCTCTCGATGGGACGATTCCCCCGACCGGAATTCATGGCCCCGAGAATCACGTCTTCGTGCCGCCAAATGACACCTTTGGGCATGCCAGTGGTGCCACCGGTGTACAAGATGTAGCGATCGTCGGCACTGCGCCCCGGGAAGTTCCGTTCGGCCGACGCAGCGCGCAACGCCTCCTCGTAGGGCTCGCCGATCACCACCAGGTGACGCAAGTTCGGAAGGGCATCGCGGACGTCCTCGATGGCCGAGACGTATTCCGGGGCGGCGATCACCGCCACGCAATCGGCATTGTCGTAGAGATACCGCAGTTCTGCTTCCACGTAGCGATAATTCACGTTCACCGCCACGGCGCCGATCTTGGCGCAGGCGTAGAACGACTCCACCCACTCATGACAGTTCTGGGCATGAATTCCCACGTGCTCGCCACGTCGGATGCCGAGCGACGTCAAGTGATTGGCCAAACGGGTGATCCGTTCATCCAGTTGCACATACGTGAAGGACACGTCGTTGGTGATGAGCGCCGGTTCGTTCGGGATGGCATCGGCGATGACTTCGAAGACATCGGCCAGCTGCAGGGATCTGCCCATCTCACTCACCGGCGTATCCATCGAGCATGTCCACGAATCCGTATCGCTGATGTGGCCCAATGGCCATGGTCTCGAAGAGTCCGTAGCCCTCGTGGCGACGACCCTCACGATCGGTATAGCGGAAACGAGCCGAGGCATCCACGATGCCGAAGAGGCGCGCCGCATCCTCGGGTTTGGTGGTGTCGAGAGCGAAGTGCTCCACCTTCAACGGACCTTGCCACATCCCGTGGCGCCAATCGGCGTCGTAGCCGTAGCCGGTGCCGATACCGATGTGCACCGGCACGAGGGGTTCGATCTCCAGATCGATGCGGTGACCATCAGGGGCCGAGATGGTGATGTCGCCACCCTCGGCGAAACGCGTTCCCGAGCGGTAGCGCAACGCGTGGTCGGGCCACCCGAGATGTTCGATCCGGCCGTCGTTCCAGATTCTGGTTGCTTCCTCCATCACGCGACTGCCGTCGGGGCGTTCCTGCATGATGATCATCAGCGAGTGATCAGCGAAGCGAATCGGGGTGTAGATCCAAAACCAGCTGAAGGGGTTGCTGGCTCGGATGCCCGCTGGTTCGCTCTCCCCCACGGGGCGGATCCCCCAGGACCGATCCCGGGTTCCCCACCACGATTGCGGCGAGAGCGTGAAGGTGGAACCAGGAATGGTGAGCGTGCCCTGCCAGCCACCGGTCTGGGCCAGGCGCATGGTGTCAAAGATGGTGCGCCCGTTTTCGCGGATGTAATGCCGGGGCTCTTCGAAGGCCGGCATGGATCCGGTCCAGGTGGCGTCGAGCGTGATCCCCCACTCGTTGTCGGCACAGCGAACCCGCAAGGTTTGCAATGGTTCGATCACCTCGATACCGAGGGGACCAACACTCGGCTGCAGTCGATTCGCTGAGTCCAACGCCCCCGAGGCGCGCACCACCCGATGCTGACCCTCGTGGAACACCAGCAGAAACGCATCGATCACGCCGAGGTTCGGATACACCCCGAGACCGACGACGAACATCACCGTGCCGTCATGATCGAACCCGTTGAAGTAGTAGCGGTCGTAGAAGTTGCGGTCGCTGGTGGCGGCATGCCGCATGGGCTCGGAGGTTTGATGAATGGGATAGTCATCGAGATTGGTGAGCACGAGTCCTCCTTCGGAAACGGCGATACGACGAGTTCGACATGACCACCCGAATCGATCAGATCCGGGTGACGAGTGGGGCGACGTCCTGCGCGAACAAGGCGATCTGGTCGCAGAGTTCATCGCAGGATCGAGCCTTGAAACGCACCTGCAATTGATTCACACCGTCGGCCGTTCCGGCCAGGATCCGATCGGCGATCTCCGAGGCGGAACCAGTGATCACGTTCTCGCCCACGTCCCAGCCCGGAACACCGACGTAGAGGAACGGCGTGATGTGGCCGATCATGACTGGACCGCTCCGACCATGCTTGGCACGCTCGGCGCGCAACAACTCGACCATGTCGGCGTTCGACGGACCCTGGGGAAGCCACCCGTCGCCCAGACGCGCGGCGCGTTTGATGGCCGCCGGGCTGGATCCGGCGATCCAGATGGGCGGGCGCGGCGTCTGCGTCGGCCGGGGCCGGGCACCGAAACCATCAACGAATTCGTTCTCGAGAGCAGCAGCCAGTTCAGGGATGCCCGCATCCAAGGCCGATCCGCGTCGATGGAAATCGATACCCAAGAAATCGAACTCTGCTTCCACGTGCCCGGCGCCGATCCCGACGAGAGCCCGTCCGCTGCTCAGATGATCGAGTGTGGCGAATTGCTTGGCCGCCACCCGCGGATGGCGATACGGCAAGACGTACACATGAGTGAGCAGCCCCACGTTCTGCGTGAATCCGGCGATCCACCCGAGCGTGGCGATCGGGTCGGCCCAATGCGTCCCCATGCCGCCCACCACCGATTCCGGCAGAGCCACGTGATCGCACACACCAACGTAGGCATAGCCATGCTCATCGCAGGTTCGGGCCAAACGAGCCAGCTCATCCGGGCCGGCGGTGCGCTCCCATTCGGCCACGAAATACGAGCTCTGGGCCTGAATGGGAAGTTGCATGCCGTAGACCCGGTGTCCGTCCGGCACAGTGAACAATCCCCGAGACATGGATCCACACTAATGGGTGTCTCGGAGGTGACCCATCTCGGCGCCTCGTCACAGGCGACGCACGTCGTTCAGCACGAGCCGGAGGCGCCGAAGTTCTGCACCCAGAACCACGACTGGTTGGTGTTCCCCGTGAGCAAGCCCATCTGTCGCCCGAACCCGACATGTCGGAACTCGGGTTTGATGAGATTCGCCATGTGGCCTGCGGACTTCACCCAGGAATCCATGACTGCCGCCACGCTTCCCTGACCGGCCGCCAGGTTCTCTCCGATGTTCGTCCAACCGTTGTATCCGGCGGCAGCGACCCGTTGACGCAGGTCCGAACCGTCCGGACCGGTATGGCTGATCCCACCTGTGGTGA
>JBMTPW010000138.1:0-5494 GCA_049444115.1 Ilumatobacteraceae bacterium
CACCTACGGATCTCCGTGGTGGTACGTGAAAGCGGTGAACGACAATGGCCGGCGCACCGTTTCCCGCACCATTCGCTTCAATACCGGAGTGCGAACCAGGGTGACCTGGCTCGGGCTGTACGCCATGGATCGATTGTCCCCCGAACAGAGAGTTGCCTTCGCCGCACGAGTGGAAGCGCGCATGCAGACACTGACATGAAGGTTCTGGTGATCCACGCCCATCCGAGTTCGGACTCCTTCAACGCTGCAGTATGCGAGCGCGTGCTCCGTGGTCTCGCTGAGGGCAAGAACGAGGTGCGACTACGACGTCTCTACGAGGACGATTTCGATCCGCGCTTGACGGCCGCCGAGTGGGTGGGCCATCTGGATCCACCCGAGACCAAGAGCCACCTCTCCGCCCACTTCGACGATCTTCTGTGGTGCGAGTCCCTCGTTCTCGTGTACCCCACCTGGTGGGGAGCACAACCAGCAATCCTGAAGGGGTGGATCGATCGGGTCTGGGTCAGGGGTGTGGCCTGGGAATTGCCCGAGGGCGCCAGTCGTCTGCATCCGACGTTGTCCAACGTTCGACGTTTGGTGGCGGTCACGACGCACGGCGCCTCGCGACGCATCAACGCACTCCAGGGCGCTCCCGGTCGCCGCATCGTGCGCCGCTCGTTGCGAGTCATCTGCCATCCCCTATGCCGGACGCGTTGGATCGCCCTGTACGGTCTCGATCGAGCCGAACCGGCCAAACGCAGCGCGTTCTTGGAGCGCGTCGAAAGGACCTTCACCCGAATGTGATCAGAGGCGGGTGCGAGCACTCCAAGCGACGGCGATCTCGGCAGCCACTCGAGCATTGTTGGTCGCCAGAGCCAGGTTCGCCGGGACCGACCGTCCCTCGGTGGCCCGAGCCAATGCCGCAAGTACGTACGGGGTGACCGCTGCACCCGAAATGCCCTGTGCATCGCATTCGGCCAGAGCCTCGGCAATGGCCCTTTCGATGACCTGCGCTTCCAACGCATCCGATTCAGGAATCGGGACGGTCACCAGGATTCCGCAATCGGCTCGCAGACGTTGAGTGAAGATGTCCACCACTGCAACCGCATCCTCGACGCGGGTGGGGACGCGAAGTCCTGAAGAGCGGGTGTAGAACGCCGGAAACCAATCATGTCGCCAGCCCAGAACCGGGACTCCGGCGGTCTCGAAGTACTCGAGGGTGCGCGCCAAATCGAGGAAAGCTTTCGCTCCCGCGGACACCGTCACCACTGGGTGGTGGGCGATGGCCCCCAAATCGGCCGAGACGTCTCCGGTAAGTTCGGCACCGCGATGCACCCCTCCGATTCCGCCGGTCGCAAAGACGGTGACCCCCGCCGCGGCGGCGATGGAGACCGCTGCGGACACCGTGGTGGCGCCGAATTCCCATCGTTGGGCAACAGCCACCGCCACATCCCGTTCGGCGACTTTGCGCGCCGCGCCGAGAATCCGCTCGTCTTCTCCGAAGTCCAGCCCGATACGGATCCGACCGTCGAGGACCGCAGTCACTGCCGGCACTGCGCCAGCGGCTCGGATGACCGAACAACAGGACTCGAGTGCATCGGCATTCGCCGGTGACGGCAGTCCGAGATGGGAGAAGATCGTGGATTCCAGTGCGACGATCGGACCACCATCCGCCACGGCGTCTCGCACCTCCGATGAGAACTGGATCTCCGGCATCGATTTGCCCTTCTACGCGATCTTCTCGAAACGACTCACCGTCTCCACGTGATGCGTGTGCGGAAACGCACCGAGAACTCGAGCCGAATGGAAACGGTACCCGGCTTCTCCCAAGAGACGAGCATCACGGCCGAGCGATGCCGGATCGCAAGACACCAACACGATGATCGGCGCACCCGTGGCCGCCAGGACGCTCGCTCCAGCAGTCCGGAGTCCGTCACGTGGTGGATCGGCGATCACCGCCGCTGCGGATTCGGGAGCCCAGGTCTCGAGTGGACCTTCGACGATGCGCGCCCGACGGTCGCCAAGATTCACTCGCGCATCGCCACACGCTGATCCACTGACCTCGATCATGATCGACTCCCGGTCGGGAGGGACCACGGTCGCGCTGAAGAGACCGACGCCACCGTAGGCGTCGACCACCGGACCGGCCACCCACTCCGCCGGATCTCCGAGGGCCTCCCTGACCGCTCGTACCAGGTCCTCGGCCGCTGCCACCGAGGATTGGAAGAACGAACCCGATGACAGCGAGAACCTCACTCCTTCGATGTTCACGTGCATCACCGACGTGGTCTCGCCCCGCAAGATGGCTTCGTATCCGGGATCCAAACGCAGATCCACGAGGTGGAGATTCACGCCATCGTCGGCTGCCAGACAGTGATCGATCGCCACCACGTCATGGCTGCTGCGCCGTCGGAATCCTGGTCGACCGGATGCGTCTCCGACCACTCGCACCGTCAAGCGTTTGGCGCGATCAGCCAACGATCCATCCGCAGCAGCCGGTCCCGTCCCGAATGGCCGCACGACGGGTGCGACGATCTTTCCGAGTCGCGTCAACGACTCCACGACGATGGCGCACTTGATGTCCCATTGAAGAGCGAGCGACGCATGTTGGAGATCACATCCCCCGCAGCCCTGCGCGACGTACGGGCACGGTGGATCCACTCGTTGCCGATGTGGTTCGATGACGTCCACCACAGCGGCCCGTGCGTAGTCCCGTGATTGCCTCGTGATGCGACAGCGGACCAGTTCTCCGGGCAATCCCCCGGCGACGAAAACCACCCGCCCATCCTCGAGGCGGCCCAACCCGTCGCCTTCGGCTGCCACCTTGTAGATGCGCACCACCACGTCGGGCCCGTCCGATCGGGCCGGGGACGGACGCGCGCCACGGGTCATCGAACCCGAAGGCTAGAGGCGACTAGCGTGGAGCCGTGGCTCTCCCCATTCAGATCGCTCCGTCGGTGCTGCCGTGCGATTTCTCTCGTCTGGGAGCCGAAGTCGAAGCCCTCGATGCCGCCGGAGTGGACCTCTTCCAATGGGACGTCATGGACGGCCAGTTCGTCCCCAATCTCACCTTCGGACCCGACGTGATCGCCGCTGCTCGTCGCTATACGACCAAACCTTTCGAAGCCCACCTGATGGTTCTCACTCCGGACCTTCTCGCCCCCCGCTACGTGGAGGCGGGGTGCGAGCGTCTGATCGTTCACGCCGAGGCCTGCACGCATTTGCATCGCACCCTCGGCCTGATCAACGCACTCGGCGCCCGTGCGGCCGTGGCCCTCAACCCCCACACTCCGGTGTCCGAAGTGGCTCACGTCCTGGACCTCGTGGACCTGATTCTCGTGATGACCGTCAATCCGGGATTCGGCGGGCAGACCTATATCGGCTCGATGGAATCCAAGATTTCCGAATTGCGGGCTCTCATCGCCGCGGCGGGCCGTACCGATTCCATCAACATCGAAGTCGACGGAGGGATCGGCCCCGACACCATCGCCGGCGCCGTGCGTGCCGGCGCCAATGTGTTGATCGCTGGCACGGCGCTCTTCCGTGACGACGAGGGGTTGACCCACGCCGTCAGCGACCTTCGTCGTCGGGCGGAAGCAGCGCAACGAGGCTGACGATCGCTTCTACCAGCGTCGCCGCGACCGGGAAGAGACCACCGGTTCACCATTCCAAGCGCGATGGCTGGCCTGCAACAACCCCGACACGATGCCCTTCACCGTGGCCAGACCGATGAGACCGACCAGGACCCACACCACCGGCAACAACAGTGATCGCACGAGACGGGATCGGGCTTCCCGAATCGGTGTGAGAACTCCGCTGTCGACGGGACGTGCATCCATGGTGAGAGTCCGAACCGCATCTTCGATCTCCGGACAATCGACACCGGAGTTGAGTCCGATGACCTGACTGCTCCCGAGAAGTGGTTCTGGATCCCGCACCTTGGAGAACAGACGACCCGACGCCTGATCGAGACCGGCGGCCACGATGTAGGACTGACCGAGCTCGAGGAACCGAACGTCATCGGCATAGTCGATGTCCACGAGGGCGCCACTGGTGAATCCTTCGAGCGATCCACCGCGCATCTGCGTCACTTCGAAACGAGCCGTCCGTCGGTCGGCTTCGACGCCCGCACCGACGAACGTGGCCCGCACAGGGGTCGGCACGACGCATCCTTCGGGAATGGTGGTGGTTGGCGCCACGGTGGTGGAGGCGGTGTCCCCGGCAGGCGATTCCACCACTTCGCCTTGTTCCGGCGGCACCTCTTCCGGCACGGTCATCGGCACGATGCCGAGCAGGGCCACGGGAGACATCAGGATGAGCGATCGCAACCCCCGATTCGCTGTCAATCTCGCCCCTACGTCCACGTCGACACGCTAGTGAACCCGGAACCGAAGACGCGGTCGCTGATCAGCGACCCCTGAAGACTGGATCGCGCTTTTCCACCCAGGCAGCAATGGCTTCCGGCGTGTCCTTGGTGCCGAAATTCACCGTTTGGGCCACACCTTCGTCGTCGAGGGCTTCTTCCAACGTCACGTTCATCGCATTGTTCAACAATCGCTTCGATTGCGCCAGAGCGATCGGAGGAAGCGCGATCAGACGGCGGGACCACTCCTCGACAAAGGCATCCAATTCATCATCGGGCACCAAACGGTTCAGCAGTCCGAGGCGGTCGGCTTCGGAGGCGTCGATGATGTCGGCGAAGAATGCCAACTCCTTGGCCCGATGCAGACCGATACGACGCGGCAGGAGCCACGATCCACCGCCGTCCAACGACATGCCTCGTTTCGAGAAGATCTGCGAGAAACGAGCCGTCTCCGAAGCCACGATCAGATCGCAACCGAAAGCCATGTTGCACCCCACGCCAACGGCGACACCACGCACCTTGGCGATGGTCGGCTGCGGCAACCGTGCCAGAGCCATGATGACTCCGGTGACTTCGCGCATCGAATAATACGAATGGGAGTGGGAGCGCCCGCTGGCATCACCCATGGCCACCAGGTCCGCACCGCTGCAGAAGTCTCCGCCCGCCCCGGTCAGCACCACGACGCGATCGGCGGAATTGTGTTGGATCTCGGTGAGAGTCTCCAGCAACTCGATCCACATCGTGCCGTTGACGGCATTCTTGCGCTGCGGCCGGTCGAAGGTGATGGTGACCACCCCGTCGGTCCGATCCACAGAAATCGTCTGGTGGGAAGAAGTCATGACCGTGAACCGGAAATGCGATGAGTCGTCATGCGACCGACGATAATGAGTCCGATGGGATTCAACCCGTATCGGAAATTCGTGGCCCGCAAAACGGACTTCGTATTCGTGGGAGCGGCGATCCTGGCTGCTGCTGCCCTGGTGCTCTGGGCATTCCTCGGCTGATCGAGGAGAGTGCGATGGCCGCCAGGAAATCCTCGGGTCGACGGGGTCTCTGGGACGGGCTGTACGGACACGTCGAGGTTCGTAGCGTCCAGCCGTATCAAGCCCACAAGACCTACATCTGTACAGGTTGCCAACCAGAGAACCCACC
>JBMTPW010000139.1:0-5456 GCA_049444115.1 Ilumatobacteraceae bacterium
TTGAATACATCGATGTCACTCCAAACTCCCTTAAGTAATTAACCCGATGTCAAAGTTGTAGGAAAACGAACTTCTCACGACGGAAAACCATCTCTCCAGCAAACAAATGTTCTTCATGCGGCTTTGAATTTGAAGATAGTCAGGCGGTTGTCACTTCCGAAATGGTTACGGCGTTCCGTGCCTATTACGCGAACACCTGGACGGAAGCAGCGCGTCCAGTTTTTCGAACCGAGCTAGAAGACATCATCACAACGAGAGACACGTTTAATGCAATTCGTCCACTTGATCGGACCAAGCTTGAACCCTTCTTACGGCGAATCTCTGGCAAAGACGTCGACCTAACAATTGACATTGACGACCGCGAAGTAGCCATCATTCTTGGCGGGCATGTCGAGGCAACTGTTCGCCGCCGCCGCGGCCAGCGAGAGTATCGATTTAAACTTATGGAGAAGTTCGGCGAAGTTTGCGCGTTCTCTGGCGAACAACCCCCTCAGGTACTTGAAGCCGCACACATCGACTCCTTTGCACGAACGGGATCTCACGACCTGAACGGTGGACTTTTGCTCAGACGAGACGTGCACTCTCTCTTTGATGCGAATCTGATGACGGTTGAACCGGGAACTTGGCGAATCCACGTTGCACCGCGAATCCAGCAATTCTCGACCTATCGAGGATTTCATGGTCAGGAACTTCAAGTTCCTTCCAACTCCCGCCCTGACACCCCACTAGTAGAAGAACATTTCAGACATTCAATGAAAGTGTTCCAACACAACTAGTCGTTTCACAACATCTGAAATGACCGGAGTGTCGCGCAAGTGAGGCGATTATGAAACCTGCCCAACGAGCATTGCCCTGATTCCCAGCCCCATGATGAAGAGGCTGCCGAATCCGTAGAGCAGGTAGGTCTTGCCTTTGAGTTGGGTGCGGTAGGAGTAGATGATGGCGATCGCGATGATGCCAACAAAGCCGTAGAAGGCGTGGAATTGTGGGAATTCGAGCTTGTCGCGGTTGACCATGATGACGCCGAGGATCACCTGGACGAACATCGTGGCTTGGGCAAAGGCGATATACCACCAAAGACCCCTGGTCCTGAGGGGCTCAACCTTGTGGGCAGCCAGTGACCAGATGCCGGCGAGGCCGTTGCCGATGATGACGACCCAGGCCCAGTTCTCGTGCAGGTTGATCAGTGTTGAGGCGTCCACGGTTCGTCCAATCTAGCGAATGAGGGTGTCGGCCTCGCGGCCGCCACGCTTGAGCATGAGTGTGCCATCTGGTTGTTTCTCGAACACGGTGACGCTGCAGTTATCCAAGCTCATGGTGAGGACTTGGTCGTCGTGTGTTGCGTGACCGATGACCGCATTGATGGCAACGAAGTGGCTGAAGATGACGGTGTCGTGATGCAGTGAGGTGACGTAGTTGACGAGGGTGTCGCGGTAGTTGGTGTAGCGGTCACCGAGTTCGGTCCAGGTTTTGGTCATGGCGACGCGGAGCCACTCGACGCGCTTGGACATGTCGACTCCCTCGGGTGAGGGAATCTCGGCGACTTCGTTCTGGATGATGGGTTCGATTCCCCACTTGGTGGCGAGTGGTCGTGCGGTCTGTTGGCATCTGGCGAGTGGGCTCGAGATGATGGTGAGTGGTGTGGGGTTGGCGAGGCTGTGTAATTCGTCGGCGACGCGTTCGGCTTGGTGTTGGCCGATTTCGTCGAGGTCGGGGTCGACTGCGGTGTCCCAGCCGGCAGAGGCGCGGCCGTGGCGCACCATATATATGTGTGTCACGAAGCGGGGACCTCGTCGAAGAGGAAGCCTTCTTTGGGTGGGCCTGACTGGCCGACGCGGATGAACCACTCTGCGCCGAAGGCCATTCGGAAGACGTCTGGGGGCATGGAGAGGAACCACTGGGAGTCGGTGACTTGGCTGGCGTGGCAGCCGATGGCGTTGCGCTTGGCTTCGCAGTAGTCGAGCACGTCGACCTTGTGGGAGATGTTGGCTTCGGGTTCGCCGAAGGGGTTGCCGTCGTCTGCGGGGCCATCGGGATCGAAGTCATCGGCGCTGACGCCTTCGGGGAGTTGCTCTTGGTTGGCCTTGGCCATCTCTTTCATGCGGCGGAAGTGATCGCGGTTGGCGGTGGTTTCGAAGACGACCGTGATGTTGGCGAGCTGTGCTGCGCGATGGCCGACCTTGTGCACTTGGATGTGGTCGGGGTGGCCGTAGTTGCCGTGCCAGTCGTAGGTGACGAAGACGTCGGTCTTCTCTTCGGTGAGGATCTGTGCGAGTTTGCTGGCGGCTTCTTCGACGTCTGCGCTCATGAAGGCGCCGGGGAGTTGGTTCTGTGGCCAGCCGGTCATGCCGGAGTCTGAATACCCGAGCCAGGCGAGTCGGTGAACGCCGAGCACTTGGCAGGACTTCTCGGTTTCTTTCCTGCGGCGATCGACGAGGGTCTCCCCTGGTGCGAGGTCGTCTGGCACTTGGCCGTGATCGCCGTTGGTGGCAACGACGAGGACGACGCGATGACCTTCTGCTGATGCGCGGGCAATGGTGCCGCCCGTGGAGAGTGATTCGTCGTCGGGATGGGCGTGGAAAAAGACGATGGTGCTCATGCGTCGGCGACTGCCCCGCTTGCGATCAACTGCTCGATGCGGTCCTGTGGGATGCCCCAGTCCGTGAGGATCTCGCGAGTGTGCTGACCAGGGTGAGCTGGTGGTGTTGAGACCTGAGTGGTTGAGCGTGAAAAGCGCGGGGCTGGGGCTGGCTGGGTGACACCGTCGATCTCGATGAAGGTCTTGCGCTCGACGTTGTGCGGGTGTGCTGCGGCTTGGCTCATCGTGAGGACGGGAGCAAAGCAGACATCGGTGCCTTCCATGATCTGGCACCACTCGGCTTGGGTCTTCGTGGCGAACACCTCGCGCAATGTTTCTTTCAGTGCTGGCCACTGGGACTGGTCCATCTGCTTGGCGAAGCGCTCGTCGTTCTCTAGGCCGGTCTTCTCCAGGAGCAGTGCGTAGAACTGGGGCTCGATCGAGCCGATGGAAACGTATTTGCCATCCTTACATTCGAAGACGTCGTAGAAGTGCGCGCCGGTGTCCAAGAGGTTGGTGCCGGGGGCGTTTTCGTTGAACAGCCCGATGTTCTTGAAGCCCCAGAACATGCTCATGAGCGATGCGGCGCCGTCCACCATGGCGGCGTCGACGACTTGGCCCTTGCCGCTGCGTTCGGCTTCGAGGAGTGCGCAGACCACGCCGAAGGCGAGGTACATGCCGCCGCCACCGAAGTCCCCGACCATGTTGAGTGGTGGCACGGGTGCTTCTCCTGCGCGGGAGAAGTGTGCGAGTGCTCCGGCGAGGGCGATGTAGTTGATGTCGTGTCCAGCTCGTGGACCGTATGGGCCGTCTTGACCCCAGCCGGTCATGCGGCCATAGACGAGCTTCGGGTTGACCTTGGCGCAGTCCTCTGGGCCGACGCCGAGGCGTTCCATGACGCCGGGGCGGAAGCCCTCGATGAGCGCATCGGCACCTTTGACGAGTTCCAGCAGTGTGGCGATGCCGTCAGGTGACTTGAGATCAATCGCGATGTTGCGACGACCGCGCAGGAGGACGTCCCAGTGTGCGGTGTCGGGTGCGGGGCCGCGCACGGCTTGCGTGCGCTCGACGCGGATGACTTCGGCACCCATGTCGGAGAGCATCATGGCGGCGAACGGCCCTGGGCCGATGCCGGCGATTTCGATGATGCGTCGGCCGTGAAGTGGTCCGCTCATCGTGGGTGACGTTTCGCTCAGACCTTGGACGATGCGCTCAGGGTGAGTGCGGTGACGGCCTCGACGAACGACGGCCACAGGGGCTTGGGGAGATCGTGTCCCATGTCCTCGACCAGCATGTACTTCGCACCGGGGATCAACTCGGCGGTGCGCTCCCCGCCCGAGGGTGTGATGAGGGTGTCGTCCACGCCGTGCACGACGAGTGTCGGGATGTTCAGCTTGGCGAGGTGCTCGCTGCGGTTGCCGCTGGCGTAGATCGCAGCCAGCTGACGCGGGGCTCCCTCGGGATAGAACATGCGGTCGTAGTCGCGGGCAGCGTTGCGCTTGGAGAGTTCATCCGAGCGGTGCTTCTTGGACTGCCAGGTCTGCCACTTGGGCGATGCCGCGATGTATTCCTCGCGGGATGCCGGTGGTGGTGCGAGGAGTGCGGCGAGTGCCTCGGGGGTGGACTGACCGACTGCGGGGTCACCCGGTGTGGACATCACCGAGATGAGCGAGGCGGTGCGGTGCGGGTGCTCGATCGCAAACGTCTGGGCGATCATTCCGCCCATCGATGCCCCGAGGATATGTGCGCGCTCGATGTTGAGATGGTCGAGCAGCTTGGCGGCGTCTGCGGCCATGTCCGAGAGCGTGTACGGAACCGGTGGGATCGGCTCTTCCATCAGGGCCGCCTTGATGACCTCATCGGTGTTGACGCTGACGCCGTCCAACTTGGTGGACAGACCACAGTCGCGGTTGTCGAAGCGGATGACGAAATGTCCCTTGTCGACGAAGTGCTGGCAGAACTCTGGTTCCCACGCCACCATCTGGGCGGTGTAGCCCATGATGAGGAGCAGTGCCGGATCGCTCGGGTTGCCGAAGGTGTCGTACTCGAGGGTGATCGAGCGATTGTCGGTGGAGGTGAACTGCGCTTGGGGCATGGGGTTCAGTCTCACCGACTGCTCCCCACCCCGACAACTTGGAGGCCGTAATCTCGCTTGAGTGACGCAACCGACCGTGTTTCGTGCCCCTGGTCGGGTGAACCTGATTGGTGACCACACCGACTACACGGGCGGGCTCGTGCTCCCCATGGCCATCGACCGTTACACGACGATCGAGGCCGTGCCCCAGACCTCGGCCATCGACCTCGCGAGCACCTCGGACGTCAACCCCGTGCACCTCGCACTCCCCGTGACCTCCCCCGAGAACGTCTCCCCACCCTGGGGTCGATATGTCGCGGGCGTGGCCGCAGAGCTCGGCAACGACTGCCGCGGCTTTCGCGGCACCGTCTCCACCACGCTCCCGATCGGCTCGGGACTGTCATCGTCTGCGGCACTCGAAGTTGCCGTTGCACTCGCTTGCGGAGCACCCCACGAGCCACTCGCACTCGCCCAGCTGTGTCAGCGTGCCGAACAGCGCGCCACGGGTGTGCCGTGCGGAATCATGGATCAACTCACGAGCGTGGCAGGCGTGAAAGACCATGCACTGCTCATCGACTGCCACACCCTCGAGATCTCCCCCGTTGCCATCCCAAGTTCGGCCCGCATCATCGTGAAGTTCATCGCCCATCGCCGACTGGCCTCAAGTGCCTATGGCCAGCGCGTGACCGAGTGCGCAACCGCTGAGCGGCTCATCGGCCCGCTGCGCTCGGCGTCACTGCGTGACGTGGACTCGATTGCCGACGATGTCATCTTGCGCCGAGCCCGACATGTGGTGAGCGAAAA
>JBMTPW010000140.1:0-5446 GCA_049444115.1 Ilumatobacteraceae bacterium
CATCGAGGTAGCTGGCCATCTGGCCGAGCTTCATGAGTGCGCCTTTCATGTTTCCGAGCCTCTCGGCCACGTGCGCTGCGGTCTTCATTTCGGTGTCGTGGTCGATGGCCACCCGCCGTTCGGCCGATGCGAATACTTTGCGCGCCGAGGCCGAGGCATAGGTGGCACCGACTCGGGCGCCGAGGCGAACGATCTCGGAGTTCCGGGCACCCATCGAGCTGCGGCGGATGGCCGACATCGCCGAATTCGCCGATCCGGTCCGTGTCAGACGGCGGCGGATGCCCCACACCACTGCGCCGATGGCCACAGTGAGAACCAGTGACCGGCGAATTCTCACGACAGCACGCGGGAGCGTTGGCGGACCGACTCCACCGAGCGCACGAGCAGATCGGACATGTCGTCGTACCGCGCCACCACGGCGTCGTGTTCGGCGTCGATGCGCATGGCCAGGGCGTCGGGAATGGATGAGTACAACTTCAACTGACGGTGCACCGGCACCACCGGATCGCGCAAGGTGATGATGTGCGATGTCGGCACGTCGATCTCGCCGAGCCACTCCTGGGCCGAGAACGAACCGATGGCGTGTCCGGCTTCCAGCACCATGCGCCAGTCGTGGAGTTCGATTTGGCTGAGTGCCCACTCACCCCACTTGTCTGCTTTGCGGCGCAAGAAGGCTCGCTCGGTGATCCAGTCTCGGGCGTTCATCGGTGTGAGGCGCGCCAGGGCTCCCAGCCCGGTGAGTCCGGCGAAGCTCACCCGCTCCAAGCGGCTGTGCGAGAAGCTGCCGGCCGTCGCCGCCAGAACCAACCCGTCCACCGCCGGACGGTGACGGCGCCACAGCAGCAGAGCGATGGGACCACCCATGGAATAACCGATGGGAATGGCCCTCTCGATTCCCAGTTCGGCCAACAAGCACGCGGCATCGTCGGCACAGTCGGCAAGGCGGAACGGTTTGCGAGTGCGGATGCCGCGTCCGTGCCCGCGATGATCGATGGCGATGACGCGGTAGTGGCGACCGAGTGCTTCGTACACCCGGAACCAGTTCAGATCGGCCGTAGCGGTCCACCCGTGGAGCAGAAGCACCACCGGTGCATCGGGTGTCGGGCCGGGCAGGTCGCGATAGAAGGACGTGCCGCGACCGGGAAGTTCGATGTCGTGGCCCGGGGGAAGGGGAGGGGAGAAGATGTTGTCACTCATGTCGTGCATCACCGTGGATGCGTGTGGTCGTCAGGGCAGTTCCACGCTGATGATGACCACGTTCAGCGTGTGACCATTGGGGGTGGTGTATTCGCAGGATTCGTTGGTACGACGGCCGTTGATGGCTTGGCCGAGCGCTGATTCCGGGGTCATCGTGGAAGCTCCCTCGAACTGCTCTTCATGGGAACCGAGGTAGAAGGTCTCGGGGTCGTCACCGTCGATCGACACCGTCACGATCTTGCCTGGACCGACGACATCGCCATCCGCGGCGTCGACCAGCATGTAGTTCTCCAAGATGGATTCCAGGTGTCGGATGCGGCCTTCCATGTGGCCCTGCTCGTCCTTGGCCGCATGGTAATCGCCGTTCTCCGACAGGTCGCCCAGTTCCCGAGCTCGCTCGATCTTCTCGGCAACTTCGATGCGGCCGCGCGTCGTCAGATCCAGATGTTCCGCCTGCAGACGCTCCAGCGCCGATTGCGTGAGGTGGTGGACTTTGGCCATGTTCCACAGGGTAACTGAGCGGTCGAGTGTTGCTGCGCGGGCTGGCCCGTACCATGGTCACATGTCTGCGAGCAGTGGCAAGAAGAGTTCCGGAGCACCTCATCGCATCGCCGTGATCGGTGGCGATGGCATCGGCCCGGAGGTCACCACCGAAGCCTTGAAGGTGATCAGGGCCGCCGGAGTATCCATCGACACCACCGACTTCGATCTCGGTGGTGCGCGCTACCTGCGTGACGGTGAGATCCTCTCCGACGCGGTCCTCGATCAGTTGCGCGGTTTCGATGCCATCCTTCTCGGTGCCGTGGGAACCCCGGAGGTGCCGCCCGGGGTGATCGAGCGGGGACTGCTCCTGAAGATGCGCTTCGAACTGGATCTCTATGTGAACCAGCGTCCTTTTGCCGGAGTCGCTCCAGGTCACACTGCGCCGCACGACTTCATCGTCATTCGCGAGAACACCGAGGGTCCCTACGTCGGAGAGGGTGGTGTTCTGCGCCGCGGCACTCCGCACGAAGTAGCCACTCAGGGCAGTGTCAACACTCGCATGTGTGTGGAGCGCTGCATCCGCTACGCCTTCGAATTGGCCAGCACGCGTCCACGACGTCATGTCACTCTCGTGCACAAGACCAACGTGCTCACTTTCGCCGGCAATCTCTGGGAGCGAACCTTTCAGGACGTAGCCGCCGAATTCTCGGGAGTGTCCACGGCCTACAACCACGTGGATGCCGCCTGCATCTATTTCGTCCAGGACCCACACCGTTACGACGTGATCGTCACCGACAACTTGTTCGGCGACATCCTCACCGACCTCGGTGGAGCGGTCTCGGGAGGAATCGGTCTGGCGAGTTCGGCCAATTTGAATCCGGCTCGCACCGGACCGAGCATGTTCGAACCGGTGCACGGCTCGGCGCCCGACATCGTCGGGACCGGGAAGGCCAATCCGACTGCGGCCATCCTCTCGGCTGCGCTCATGCTGGACTTCCTCGGCGAAAACGACGCTGCCGATCGCATCCGTGCGGCCTGCGCCGAACCGGTCGATGGCTCCACGGCCGAGATCGGCTCGGCCATCGCCTCTCGAATCGGCTGAGCACCGGCAGCCGCCCCTAACTAATCTGTCGGTACTCGACCGTGAACGGAGTCCGCCATGCCCACCTTGATCCCCACCCCGTACATCTGGATGAACGGAAAGTTGGTGGAGTGGGACAAGGCCCAGGTCCACGTGCTCACCCACACCCTTCATTACGGCACCGGTGTCTTCGAAGGAATCCGGGCCTACGAGACTGCCAAGGGCACGGCCGTGTTCCGGCTCACCGAGCACATCGAGCGACTCTTCCGCAGCGCCCACATCTTGGGCATGGAAATCCCCTTCACCGTGGACCAGATCATTGCCGCCACCAAGGAAACCGTGGCCTCCACCGGACTGCCCTCGTGCTACGTACGTCCGCTCGCGTATTACGGCTACGGCGAGATGGGTCTCAACACCCTGCCATGTTCGGTGGACGTGGCCATCGCCTGTTGGCCCTGGGGCGCCTATCTCGGTGACGACGCTCTCACCAAGGGTGTGCGCATGAAGATTTCGTCGTGGACCCGTCACGACCACAACACCATGCCGCCGGCGGCCAAGACCGTGGGCAACTACGTGAACTCGTCACTGGCCAAGGTGGAAGCTCTGCGCGCCGGATACGACGAGGCCATCATGTTGGCTCCGAACGGTCTGGTGGCCGAATGCACCGGCGAGAACATCTTCTGTTCCCGTAACGGGGTCATCCTCACGCCACCGCTCTCTGCCGGCGCGCTGGAAGGCATCACGCAGAACTCGGTGATGGCCATCGGTGCCGATCTGGGATTCGACATTCGTGTCGACAACATTGCTCGCAGCGATCTCTACATCGCCGATGAGATCTTCGTGTGTGGCACGGCAGCCGAGGTGAGTGCGGTCAATTCCGTCGACGATCGCGCCGTACCTGCACCGGGCAAAGCCACCACCGCCATCGGGCAGATGTACGCGCGGGTGGTGCGCGGCGAGGAGCCCAAGTACCTCCACTGGTGCGAACTGGTCTGATTCGTCAGCGAGCGGCGCGCCGACGTCGTTCGGCGAGGCCGGCCAAGCATTCGAACGCCAAGCGGTGAGCCACGTTGACCGTGAGTTCGCTCACGTCGTAGGCCGGGGCGACCTCGACGATGTCGATGCCCACCACATGGTGCTCCAGGCACAAGGTTCGCACCATGCGCAGGAGATCTGCCGACATCAATCCGCCTGGTTCGGGAGTGCCGGTGCCCGGGGCCATCGACGGATCGAGGGAATCCACATCGATGGAGATGTAGAGATGGTCGGCAGCTTGGAGAGCTTCGGCGACGGCATCGGCCATCACGGTCTGGAAACCGCGCTGCCAGATTTCGTCCATGGTGTGCCAACGCATGCCCTGGTCCTTCATCCAGGCGAATACTTCTGCGGGAGGCCAATAGCCCCGTAGTCCCACTTGCACGAAGTTGGGTCCGGGGATGGCCCCCGATTCGATGAGGTGACGCATCGGGGTTCCGTGACTGGCCAAATTGCCGTCGCAACTGGCAGCGGTGTCGGCATGCGCATCGAAGTGCACCATGCCCACCCGACCATGACCGAACACGTCGGCCACCGCTGTCGCCGCCGGCCAGGTGATGGAGTGATCGCCGCCGAGAACGAGGGGCACGATGCCCCGACGCGCCACTTCAGCGACGCGACTCTTGATGTTGGCGAGACTTACATCGGTCTGTCCGTGCGGACAATGGGCATCGCCGAAGTCCACGACCTCGAGCCAGTCGAAGATTTCGAGTCCGAAGTCCAGGTGATAACTGCCGGGTTCGTAGGCCTGTGAGCGAATGGCCCGTGGACCGAAGCGGGCTCCCGGGCGATTGGTTGTGGAGTTGTCGTAGGGAGCGCCGACGATGGCGACATGTGGTTGCCATTCGTCCAAGAGATGAGCGTCAGGGAGGAAGGGACGTTGACCGAACGTGGACAGACCCCCGAAGGTGAACCCCAGATCCAGCTGTTCCTGCATCCCGGGAGACAGGTCCCGTTTCGGATCAGCCATGTGCAAAACGCTACCCGGACGCGAAGAGGGCTCCAGGTGGTGCAGCCACGTGGACCGGCGCTCCACCTGGAGCCTCCTCAGAAGAGCATCCACCAGCCGGCGATCGAGGGTTGTTACCCTTGGC
The DNA here is from genome assembly GCA_049444115.1 of Ilumatobacteraceae bacterium. GTDB lineage: Bacteria > Actinomycetota > Acidimicrobiia > Acidimicrobiales > Ilumatobacteraceae > Casp-actino8. The sequence goes on from JBMTPW010000140.1 coordinate 4,891, forward strand.
ACGCTCACTTGGCTCGTCCACCGGAGTTGCCCCCGGTGGACGAGTGCTTTTCCGGGTCACGTCGCATGGTTGCCCTGGCGACCGACTGGGTCTCCCCACTCTTCTTCGCTGGCGAACCATCGAAGAATGTCCCGTGTAATGCTCTCCACCGCTCGATCCGTGTCCTGATTCTCCCACCGACCGCCCCGGCGAACCGGTGACGCACGGTGCTCTCAAACTGGGCGTAACCGAACGATGGCGTCACTTTCGCGCCAGGGGTCCGGTGGGTCAAATGGAAATCTGCAACTCACAGGGTTATCCACCACATTTCTTGGCTATTCCCAGTAGAAGCCGGGTTTTACACCGTCTTTGCACAGCTTTACCCACAGGTTCACGGCCTTCCGGGTGGCCCCGTGACCTCCTCCGGGTGCGAGATGTGTTGACGAACCGACCCCGAGCCGGTTGACTGAGAGGCGATGAGCGCTCAACTGAATCCCTTTTCGAGCTCCATCATCATTATTCGTTAGCGCGCGAGGTCAAATCTCGTGCGCCGAAGCCGCCCTCCGGGCGGCTTTTG
>JBMTPW010000141.1:0-5440 GCA_049444115.1 Ilumatobacteraceae bacterium
TGCCGATCGGCATGCCATTGCCCATGCCCTTCGCGCTGGTGATCATGTCCGGCACCACGCCGTACTGATCGATGCCCCAATACTTGCCCGTGCGGCCCCAGCCGGTCTGGACTTCATCGGAGATGAACAGGCCGCCGAACTTCTTCACCGTTTCGTAAACGATCGGGAAGAATTCCTTGGGCGGCGTAATCAAACCGCCGACGCCTTGAATCGGTTGCGAGCCGAGCAAGTCGATGCCGCACAGCAGAGCGGTGTCGAACCGGTGAATGGCATCGTCGCCAAGGTGACATCGGTCGAAGAGGAGTTCTACATCCTCTACGGAGCAGACGGTGAGGTGTATCTGGTGCCCGGATACACGTTCATCGGAGAGTTCGAACAAGACGACTACGCGCTGCGGTTCATCGTGTCGGCACTGCCCGATGAGTACGTGGAGACGGTGCCGGTTCCGGTCGCGTCCGGTGGTGACTCCGGGGCCGATTCGGATGTGAAGTCCACCGACGTTCCTCCGTACGAGCTTCCCATGGGGGAGGAGATTCCATTGGATCAGGCCAATGAATTGCTCGGTCTGACCGAAGCCGAAGCGACAGCCACTGCAGAATCAAGCGGTTGGTCGGTACGAGTCGCGGCGCGCGACGGAGAACAGTTCGCCCTCACCATGGACTACAGCCCGACGCGGGTCAACTTGACCATCGAGAAGGATCTGGTCACCTATCTCTTCATCGGCTGATCGCCCGTCCGGGCGCCTTCCTGGACTCGCTAGCCTGACCCGACATGTTCGACACCCTCTCCAACCGTTTCGACGGAATCCTCAAACGGCTCCGCGGCAAGGGTCTGCTGAGTGCCGCCGACGTCGACGAAGTGCTGAAGGAGATTCGCACCGCGCTTCTCGAGGCCGACGTCAATGTCACGGTGGTGCGCGACGTCATCGCTCGCATCCGCGAGGGGGCCATTGGAATCGAGTTGTCCAAGGCTCTCGACCCCAGTCAACAGATCATCAAGTTGGTCAACGATGAGTTGACCGCCATTCTCGGTGGCGAGGTGCTGAAGATCACCTACGCCAGTCGTCCGCCGACGGTGATCCTGATGGCAGGGTTGCAGGGTTCTGGTAAGACCACCAACTCGGCGAAGTTGGCACGCTGGTTCAAGTCGCAGGGTCGTCAACCATTGTTGGTGGGGGCGGACTTGCAGCGGCCCGCCGCCGTGGAACAGTTGCGAACCCTCGGCCGTCAGATCGATGTACCGGTGTTCAGCGAACCCGGTGATCCGGTGAAGACCGCCGAACGCGGATTGGCCGAAGCGCGCCGCCTGGGCAAGGACGTACTCATCGTCGACACGGCTGGCCGCCTGTCGATCGACGACGAGATGATGGATCAGATCCGCCGGATCTCCGCCACGGTCGAGCCGAAGTACACGTTCCTCGTGGTCGATGCGATGACCGGACAGGACGCGGTGGGAGTGGCTGAAGCCTTCCATCGGACTCTGGCCATCGATGGTGTCATCCTCACGAAGTTGGACGGCGATGCGCGCGGCGGTGCGGCGTTGTCGGTCAAAGAGGTCATCGGCCGGCCGATCGCCTTCGCCAGTACCGGGGAGAAACTGGAGGCCTTCGAACAGTTCCATCCCGATCGAATGGCCGGACGCATCCTCGGAATGGGCGATGTGCTCACCCTGATCGAGCAGGCGGAGCAGGTCTTCGAGAAGGATCAGGCAGAAGCTGCGGCGGCCCGGCTTCTGGAGGGCGAGTTCACTCTCGACGATTTCCTCGAGCAACTGCAGTCCCTGAAGAAGATGGGTCCGCTCGGAGGACTGCTCGGGATGATGCCGGGCATGCCCAAGGAACTGAAGAATGCATCGATTGGTGACGACGATCTCAAGCCGGTCGAAGCCATCATTCGTTCCATGACCCCCGAAGAACGCCGTCGACCCGACATCATCAACGGCAGCCGGCGGCAACGGATCGCCGCCGGGAGCGGCCGGTCGATCGCCGAGGTCAACCGTTTGGTCAAGCAGTTCGGCGAGATGCAGAAGATGATGAAGAAAATGGGAAGCGGTGCCAAGAAAGGGAAGAAGCGGTCGATGGCGGGCCTCGGTATTCCCCAAATGGAGGGACTCGCTGGTCCGGGCGGGTTTCCGGGCTTTCCCTCGTCCCGCTAGGGCGTTGGTGACCGTTTACCCGGGCGTTAGCCTGCCAGGAGTCTGTCGCCCGAACCGGTCGCCGAGTCAGGAGTTTCCACCCCATGTCAGTCAAGTTGCGCCTCACCCGAGTGGGAAAGACCAAGCAACCCCACTATCGCGTCATCGCCAGTGACAGTCGGGCCGCGCGGGACGGCGCTTTCTTGGAGATCATCGGGCAGTACAACCCCCGCCAGGAGCCTTCGGTGTTGAACATCGACAACGAAAAGGCCGTGCAATGGCTCATGAAGGGCGCACAACCCACCGAGCGGGTCAAGAAACTCCTCGAAATCTCCGGTGCCTGGGCGCAGTTCACTGCGGCTCGCGGCAAGTGACCTCGTCCGGACCGACTCGACCCGATTCGCCGTGACGACTCAATCGAATGAATTCTCCACGCCGACGGCCGTGGCCGTGTTGGTGCACATCGTCAAGTCCATCGTCGACGACCCGGATGCAGTGAGCGTGAGTGAATCCGACGGTCGCAATCGGGTACGTCTCGAGGTGGCCGTCGGCCCTGGGGATCTCGGTCGGGTCATCGGCCGGCGGGGCCGGACGGCGCAGAGCATTCGCACCTTGGTGCGGGCGGCGGCTGTGAAAGACGGCCGCGACGTGGACGTCGACTTCGTCGACTGACGGTCGGCCACGCCTGATCGTGTCCACCCAGCGCCCCCTCGTCGCCAACGATCCACCGCCCGGGCATCTCGAGGTGGGTCGGTTCGGTCGCCCCCATGGAGTGCGCGGCCAGATCCATCTCCGTTTGTCATCGGACCGAGTGGAGCGGGTACGTCCCGGAGCGCGTCTTTGGAGTGGGCGGTGGCTGGAGATCCTCTCCTCGGCTCCCACACCGGGTCGGGATCCGGGTCGATTCGTGGTCGGAATTGTCGGAATCGATGATCGTGGTGGAGCCGAAGCGTTGGTGAACCGCACGGTCTGGGCCGAGCCGATCGAAGACGACGATGCCGTCTGGGTGCATCAGGTCATCGGTTCCCAGGTGATCGGCGTCGATGGAACCGCTCATGGGCGGTGCGTGGCGGTGGTGGCCAATCCGGCCAATGATCTCTTGGAGTTGGCCAGTGGGGCACTCGTTCCGGTGGTCTTCATCGTCGGAGTGGATTCCGATGATCTTGGTGGGTTCATCGTCACCGTGGATCCCCCCGCAGGCCTCTTCGAAATCTTCGCCGGAGAATCGAGCGGCGGCGATGGGGAGATTGATTCCTGATGCGGGTGGACGTCTTCACGATCTTTCCCACGTTGGTGGACGCCTTCTGCGCGGAGAGCCTCCTCGGCAAAGCGCGGTCCGCGGGACTTCTCGATCTGCGCTGTCACGATCCGCGTGATCACACCAGCGACGTGCACCGCACCGTGGACGACGCTCCGTTCGGTGGTGGCGCCGGCATGGTGATGAGACCAGAACCGCTCTTCGCCGCCGTGGACGCGGCGAAGCCGTCGCGCCCGCTCTTCATGTTGGGCCCCGGCGGGCGTCGGTTCGATCAAGCGCTGGCCCGGGAGTTGGCCGAGTTCCATGGGAGTCCTTCGGGGGGTTTCGGCCTGATCTGCGGTCGCTACGAGGGCATCGATCATCGGGTGCGCGAGCACCTGGTGGATGGTGAGATCAGCGTCGGTGACGTGGTGCTCTCGGGCGGGGAGGTGGCGGCCTGTCTGATCATCGAGGCGGTCACGCGACTGCTGCCCGGAGCCATGGGCAATGCCGAGAGTCCACTCACCGAGAGCTTCGGCCGCGAGGGCCTGCTGGAAGAACCCCAGTTCACCCGACCAGCCACGTTTCGTGGCTGGGAGGTTCCCGAGGTGCTACGCGGTGGTAACCATGCCCTCATCGAGCGGTGGCGACATGCCCAGGCCCTGCACCGGACTCTGGCCCTGCGACCGGACCTGATCGCCGCCCGGGGAGGGCTCTCCGACCAGGAACAGCGCCTGTTGGAAGAGTTCCCCGCCATCCCGTATCCTGCGTAGGCCGTGACCGCGACCCCGTCGTCGCCGGCCACATTGACGCGAGGACGACCGCCATGAAGACCACCGACATCGTTGACCAGCAGAACCTGCGGACCGACATCCCCGAATTCGGACCCGGAGACGAATTGAAGGTTCACGTGCGGGTGGTCGAGAGTGGCAAGGAGCGCATCCAGGTTTTCCAGGGACATGTGATCGGCCGTCAAGGGTCCGGAATTCAGGAGACCTACACCGTCCGCAAGGTCAGTTATGGCGTGGGAGTCGAGCGCACCTTCCCGGTGCACGCACCGACCGTGGCCAAGATCGAAGTGACCAAGCGCGGTGACGTCCGACGAGCCAAGCTTTATTACTTGCGCGACCGCACCGGCAAGGCGGCCAAGGTGCGCGAAAAGCGCGATTTCTGATCGATCGGGACGGATCCCCTCATTGAGTACCGACGATCTGGAAGATTTCGAAGCAGATCGCGAACTCCATCTAGCGCACGAATACCAGGACGTCGCGGCCATGTTCCGCTTCGCCGTGGAGACCGAGCGCAGGTTCTATCTGGCCAACAAGGTGGATGTCGCGGTCACGGGTGACAGTGCTCGGCCCTTGATCGAAGTGGAGTTGACCGACGCGTGGGTATGGGACATGTACCGCAAGAGCCGATTCGTGCCCAAGGTGCGAATTCTGAGCTTCAAGGACGTGAACGTGGAGGAGCTGCCGCGCGAGGAATTGGGAGATCTCGACCAGGCCTAGCACATCAACCGGCGTCGCGACGCGGGGCCCTTGGTCGGATGGGTGAGAGCCTGGTGGCGGACTGGTACGCCGAACGTGGATTCATGATCGTGGCTCGCAACTGGCGCCGGCGCGCCGGCGAGATCGACATCGTGGCCCGGCGAGTGAATCTGACGGTGGTCTGCGAGGTGAAGACCCGCTCCACGAGTTTTTTCGGGTCGCCGGCATCGGCAGTGGGCGCCCAGAAGCAACGTCGGTTGCGCAGTCTGGCGGCGGAGTTCCTGGCGGAGAATCCGTGCCGAGGCCAGGTGCGTTTCGACGTCGCCGAAGTGGTGATGACCGATCGCGTCGAGCTGCGGGTCATCGAGGGAGCGTTCTGAGTCAGATGCGACGGTCCCAGCAGGCGCGGTGCCAATGTCGGCGCAGGTCCGGAGCATCGCGCGGAACGGCTACGTAATGGCCGAGGCGGGGTGGGATCTCTGGGTCCAGTTGCCGGGGTGGCACGGGCGGCTTCGTCTGGATGTCAGCGGCAAGCGCCGTTGCCAGCTTGGCCTCGAAGGGGCGGCGGCCGGTCGATAATGAG
>JBMTPW010000142.1:0-5405 GCA_049444115.1 Ilumatobacteraceae bacterium
GTAGAACACACCGAGTGTGGGCTTCACAACATTTTGGCAAGGAGCACCGAACAAGTCGTACGATCGGAATTCGGTGCCATTCCACACGATCCAGCAGCCATTGCTTTCGTTGGCGATGACTCCGAGATCGACTCCTGCGCTTCGCAAACGGAAGGATCCACCGCCACCACCCGGTGTCCCCGTCTGGCTCCATGTCAGGAGCCGTTCACTCTTTCGGCACGTCTGACCTTTGTCGGTGTCGATCAGTCGGATCGCACCGGACTTGACGGTGACACAGGATGAAATCGTGCCATTGGAATCCGGGATAGCCGCAATCGCGAAACCGGAACCAGCCAACAGCAGACCGAGAACCAGTCCTCCGACGAAACCTGGTCTTGCCTTGATCAACTTCACGACGAACACCCCCGCTTTCCCCGCCAGACGCGACCCGATCCAGGTCCCTTTCGATCAAGGTAACGCATCGCTTCCCACCGCCGGAGTTACCCGGGAAACTTCGTCTCCAAGTGTGCCACACGAACCTTGCGGCGGACTCGATCCCAACGATCAGCCATCGGATGTGCATTGGCACTACCTGCGACGACACCTCGCGCGCTCGAAGGGACTCGAACCCCTAACCTTCTGATCCGTAGTCAGATGCTCTATCCATTGAGCTACGAGCGCAGTACCTCGAGCCTACGGGAGCGACGACTCCGACACACCCAAAAACTGGCGGTGCATCCGACGCTCGAACCAGACTCGGAAAGATCAGGGGACCGGGCACCAGTTGGTGGTGCACCACGGACGCCAACTGTTCGACCTCTGATAGACGATGTAGGCGATCCGAATGTTGGTTTCCGCGTCCTGGAGCTGTGACGGGTCGGTGATTCCATGACCCCTCATCCACGACTGGTGGGCCAGCCAGTTCAACTGGAACAGGCCGTAGCAACAGAAGTTCTTGGCAGATGGGACCCACCTGCTCTCACGATGAACAACGTAGAACGCCTGCTCTTCCAGTTCATCCGGCCAGTAGTTCCTGACCAGTTGCTCCATTTCGGCTCGGGTGTACGTCTTTGGAGCCGGAGGGGCCGAACCGGACGGCGCAGATGCCGCCGGGGCCGAGGGCGGCGCCTTGGCCCCCGCCGGCAGACACAACGACTGGCCGATCAGAAGAGTGGACTTGATGCTTTTGCCGTTCGCTGCGGCCAATGCGGATCCCGACACCGAATACGACGTGGCGATGCGATTCCAAGAATCTCCGGCTTTCACCGTGTACTTGCCCGAGCACGACGGTGCCGGAGCAGAAGCCTTTGCCGCCGGCGCAGCGGTGGTCTTCACCGGCGGAACATCGGCACCGGGCGGGAGACAAATCTCTTCTCCCACGAGCAAGGTCGACTTGAGATTTCGATTGTTGGTACCAGCGATGAGCGATGCCTTGACGCCGGCGGCATCGGCGATGCCGTACCACGAGTCCCCGAGTTGCACCGTGTACTTGGATGCGCACACCACCGGCTCGGGTTCGGGCGCTGCGGGAGCAGTTTCGGGTGTCACCGACGCGGTATCGGGAACCGGAACCGTTTCCGGGGCGGTTTCGGGCGGAGCCTCCACGGCGGTTTCCGGCGGATAGACCGCCGGCACATCACCAGCTGTCGGATCGAATTGCACCATGGCCGCAGCGCCACCCGAGTACGCAATGTCGACTGCGCGACCATCGTCACGCATGGCCCACGCCACTGGCGCCACCATGAGGCCGAGCATCGATATCGCCACCACACGACGCCGGAACTGGTACTGCGGCGACGCCAGACGCGCCCGACCGTTGGGCCGGGGTCGACGTCGGGGATCGCGCGAGTAGTACGGGTCCTGATAGGAGTGTTGGTTGTACGTGCTCATGGTGCTCACTCGGTGCTGGGACACGCCCGGCACCCCCAAGTGTGGTCCACGAGGCTGGATGCCGCAACACCAAGTGCGATCTCCACAGCCTCTCCACAAGCGTTGTCCACAGCTACTACGAGCGTTTCCCCAGTTCATAGGGTTGACAACGGACATATCCCCAAGATGTGAATATGTCTCAAACTTTCGTCACTGGCGGAGAGGGTGGGATTTGAACCCACGGACCCCGTTTCGGGGGTCAACGTCTTAGCAGGACGTCCCGTTCAACCGTGCTCCGGCACCTCTCCCAGATGGTCGCCCAAGTGTACCGGTGGCGTGATCTCGTCCGTCATCGTCGCCAGGGCGGGGACGCATTCACCGACCGGGCCCGCGCCGAGCGGAACGGGAGGGATTCGAACCCCCGGGCCTTTTGAGCCGGCCGCTTTCAAGGCGGCTGCATTTGTCCACTCTGCCACCGTTCCGATGCGAGGTTAGCGACAACACACCCCGTCCCCGTGGGGACCTTTCAGATGACGATGCTGACGCCGAAGAGACGTTCGAATTCGGCGGCGTACTCGTCATCGGTCTCCGCCGCTCCGAGTGCCACCCACTCGGCATCGCTGATCTGCGGACGTCGGCCCAACAACTCCGGTCCGCCCCACGACACCGGGTAGCGCAGTTGCGGTGTGTCCGTCTCGATGGCACGCCGAATCACCGCGCCCACTTCGAAGGGATCGGTGGCCTGGGCCATGCCGGCGGCGTAGAACTGGAAGAGTCGTCGATAGTGGGCGTCATAGGCACCCGAACTGTTCGGTGCATCGATGTTCTTGGCGAAGATCGCCGACTTCGTGATTCCGGGTTCGATGATGGCCACGCGGATGTCGAAGGGCGCCAGTTCCTGGGCCAATTCCTCGCTCATGGCCTCGAGAGCCCATTTCGACGCCACGTATGGCGCTTGAGCCAGAGCGGCGAAGCGGCCGACAACGGACGACACGTTGACGATGCACCCACTGCGTCGCGCTCGCATCCGCGGTGCGACTTGGCGGATACAGCGCACTGCCCCGCACAGATTGATGTTCATCACTTCGAGAAACATCTCCGGCGGACATTCCTCCACGACGGCATTGCCCCCGACACCGGCATTGTTCACGACGACGTCGACGTGATCGACCGAGGAGAAGATCTGGGCGAAACCGGAGACCACACTGGAGTCATCGGCGATGTCCATCTCGATCCACTCGATGGTGACGCCGGCCTCGTCAGCCATGGACATGGCCTTGGCCGCGCGTTCACGGCTCCGGGTGGTGCCGAAAACGCGATAGCCATGTCCGGCCAGATGAATGGCCGTTGCCCGGCCGATTCCGGAGTTGGCACCAGTGACGACCGCAACGGGAGAGGTTCCAGACATGGCCGAAGCCTAGGACCCCCGCTGCGAGCGATCGTCAGCGAATGTCGGATCGGAGTTGCCCGATCCAATCGTCGGCCTGCTGCCAGCGAACATCGGCGTGCTCCCGAGCCGTATGGGCATGAGTTGAATGTGCCGGATACGAGCCGAGGAATTTCACTCCACCCTGCTTGGCATGCAGTGCCCGTAGAGCGTCGGCGACCAATTCATCGGCGATGTGTCCATCGAGATACATGACGAAGCAGTAGTCGCCCAATCCACCGGCTTTCGTCGGACGGGACAAGAGATGGGTGATGTTCACTCGCCGCGCTGCGAACTCTTGGAGAATCGAGATCAAGCTTCCCGGCTCGTCGGCGCGCTGATAGACCACGATGCCAGTCACATCGTGTCCTGTCGGGGCCGGAACACCCGACCGCCCCACCACCACGAACCGAGTTTGGTTGCCCTGATGATCGGCGATGTCGGTGGCCAGCACTTCGAGTCCGTAGAGCGATGCGGCATTGCGTGGCGCGATGGCCGCCACGGTGGCGTTCCCCTCGGCGGACACCGTCCTGGCCGCATCAGCCGTGCTGTTGGCGGCGCGCACCTCCGCTTGGGGAAGCTTTTCGCGCAAGAAGCGGTGGCATTGCGCGGTGGCCACGGGAATGGAGAGCACGGTCCGGACATCGCTGAGTGCAGAACCGGCCACCCCCAAGAGACAATGCTCGATGTCGAGCACGATCTCGCGTTGGATGAGCAGGTCGTAATCGAAGGACAGAGCGTCCTGGGTGAAGTTCACCGTGCCTTCGATGGAGTTCTCGATGGGCACGACACCCAGATCCACCGATCCGGCTGCCACTGCATCGAGAACGTCGGGCACCGTGCGAAAAGCCACCAATTCAGCTGAGCCGAGATCGCTCTGGGATCGCACGGCCTGCTCGGTGAAGGTACCGAAGGGTCCGAAGAAGCCGACCTTCATCACGGCGTCACCATGACTTCGATGCGCCATGACCGGAATTCACCATGACTCGGACGCGAGGCGGATGAGGCGGCGTTCATTGGAACCAGGTTACGGGTTCGCTGACCTGACGCTGAGGGAGTTTGCACCAGATGGCAGGATGGTCCGATGGACGCCGAAACTCTTCGACATCTCCTGGAGTCAGTATCGAAAGGATCTCTGTCTCCCGATGAGGCCGTGGAACGCCTCCGCCGCCTCCCCTATGGAGATGTCGGCGATGCTTTGGTGGACCATCATCGTCACCTTCGCCAGGGGGCTCCCGAGGCCGTCTACGGACCGGGGAAATCACCCGAACAATGCGTGGCCATCGTCGCCGAACTGATGACCCACGGCACCGGCCCGGTCTTGGTCACCCGCACCAACGACGACCAGCGCAAAGCCCTGGAGGTCACCTTCGGTGCAACTGACTCCGCCAGCGGATCGTTGCTCTGGCGGGCTCCGGAACCCTGGTACACCGGCCGAGCAGTTGTGATGTCGGCTGGAACCGCCGACGTGCCGGTGGTGGACGAATGTCTGCTCACCTTGCGCGCCCACGGCATTCCCGCAACTCGCATCACCGATGTCGGTGTCGCCGGACTTCATCGTCTCCTCGATCGCCTGGACGACGTTCTCGAAGCCGATGTCATCGTCGTCGTGGCCGGTATGGAAGGTGCGCTCGCAAGCGTCATCGGCGGACTCAGTGGCAAACCGGTCATCGCCGTTCCCACCAATGTCGGCTACGGATCGGGTTTGGATGGGGTGACCGCATTGCTGGCGATGCACGCCACCTGTGCCAATGGCGTCACCGTCGTGGGCATCGACAATGGATACGGAGCGGCTTGTGCCGTCGCCCGCATTCTGCGTGCCGGAGCACCGGCATGAATGATTCGACTTCGATCTCCTCGGCGAATTCGGCGTGGTTCCATTGCGCAGCGGGAACCGCCGGTGACATGACTCTGGCCGCTCTCGTGGACGCCGGGGCCGATCAGCTGGCGGTGCACGCCATCCTCGCCGGTCTGGATCTGGACGACTACGCCCTCACCTTCGAATCCACACAACGCTCCGGGGTCACCGCCACACGCGCCCTGGTGGCCGTTCACCGACATGAAACCGCTGACCATCCCCACGCGCACCGCACCTGGCTGGACATCGATCGACTGCTCGGCAAATCCGATT
>JBMTPW010000143.1:0-5373 GCA_049444115.1 Ilumatobacteraceae bacterium
GTTGGTCCACGATTTTCCGTCGCAGGCGCCGATGACCCCACGACACCGGTCGGGTCCCTGCTCGGAGTATGCGATTCCTCGGGATTCGTCCGCCACTATCGCGGTTCGATCTATGCCACCAATCGATCCGACGGTGCGAATCGAACGATCAACGACGTGGAAATCGAGTCGTACTTGCGCGGTGTGGTGCCACGCGAGTCCCCGGCTTCCTGGGCCGATCGTGGTGGCGGCGCCGGCATCAACGCGTTGCGCGCCCAATCGGTGGCGGCTCGCTCCTACGCCTTGGCGCAGGGTGGCAGTTTTGCGGGTCGGCGTTATCCGCATTCCAAGACCTGCGACACCGATTCCTGCCAGGTGTATGGCGGCGCCGGTACCCGGACGTCGGCGACGGCCGCGGCCGTTGCTTTGGAAGACGCGCGCACAGATCGGGCCATCGAGGACACGCGCAATGTCATCCGGGTGCGTCCTGCGAGCCCGGGGACTCCCGTTTCGACGGAATTCTCATCATCCAACGGTGACCGAACTGCTGGGATCAATTTCGTTCCTGTCGACGACGACGGCGACAAGGTGGACTACAACCCGTGGAGCAGATGGACCCGTGTGCTCTCGGCATCAGGACTGGCCAGCCGCTATGGACTGGCCAGGATCACGAAGGTGGAAATGGTTCCCGACACGACGGTTTCGGGCGGCGCGTACGGAGTGACCCCGGCGTGGGCGGTCAGCGTCAGGCTCTTCAACGGAACCCAGGCGGTCACCGTCAAGGCCTCGGATCTGCGGACCGCCTTCGGACTTCCATCATCGTCGATCACTGCCCGCTTGGTGTTGCGCGATCACTCGACGGCGGACGATTTCGTTTTCATCGGTGATTCGGTCGGAGCGAGCATCGCCGGCAACGACGGTACGGGAACTCTCCCGACGCTTCTGAATGGGGTCTTCAATTCGGCTACCTACAATTCGGAGGGGTTTCGGTGCACTGTTGGAACCTGTCGGCCGGCTGTATCCGATGGTCTTGCGATTGCGCGCAATCTGGTAGGGACCCCCGATGTCGCCATTGTCGAACTCGGCTACAACGACGGGCAGAACGGGCTCGGGGCCGAGATCGATCAAGTCATGCAGGCCTTGGTGAGCAAAGGTGTGCGCGTCGTTGGCTGGGTCACCATGTCGGAGCGACGTTCGGTCAACGGGTCACCAACCTTCGCGGCAGGAAATCAGGCGCTTCGGAACGCTGCGAGCCGTTGGCCCCAATTGCGTGTGTTGCCCTGGGACACTTTCAGCGCCGGAGGACCCAAGGATCGTTGGTTCAGTGACAATGTGCATCTGTCGCCCAGCGGGCGCGCTCAGTTGTCCCTGTGGCTGAGGGATCGTGCGATCGAACTTTCCAGAGGACAAAGTTCCGTCGCGAGTCAACCGGTCCGTGTCGGTCCAGGAAAGGATTTGCGGATTCCGATGCTTGGGAATTTCGGAATCCCATCGTCCGACGTTTCAGCGATCAGTTTCAACCTCACTGCAGTGAACCCCGATGGACCTGGTTTCATGACTGTCTGGCCCTGTGCCAGATCGAAGCCCGGTACTTCGACACTCAATTATGTGAAGGGCCAGGTCGTCGCCAATGCCGTCGTGGCTCCGGTCGACATCCCGAACGATCCGACGGGCACGGTCTGTATTTCGTCGACCCAGAATTCCCATGTCATCGTCGACGTCAATGGATGGTTCGGCTCCTCATCGGGGTTGGCAACGACGAACCCGGTGAGAGTTGTTGACACCCGTGATGGCTCCGGCGGAGTGCCGGTCGCCAAGATCGGGAATTCCGGGCCCGGCGGCGCGCCGTTGGTCCACAGGCTGACTGGCGTCAATGGGGTCCCGGCTACGGGGGTCCTGGCGGTCTCGCTCAACGTCACGGCGGTGAATACTTCGTCGAGTGGCGGCGGTGGCTTTGTCACTGCATATCCATGCGGTTCCGATCCGGTTTCGACATCGAGCCTGAACTTCGTATCTGGACAGGTCGTGGCCAACGCCGCGGTCGTGCCGGTGGCCGCTGACGGTACGGTCTGCTTCTATGTTCACGGTCAGGCCGACCTTGTCGTCGACTTGAACGGATGGTTCCTGAACAACGCTGGATTCAAGTCACTGAAGCCCACGAGAACCTTCGACACCCGTGATGGCACCGGAGGAGTCGCGACGTCGCCGGTGGGGACGGTGTCCTCAAGTGGAGCCATCGTGGAGATTCCCGTCATCGGCCGCTTCGGACTTCCTGCATCGAACGTCGAGTCGATATTCATGAATGTGACGGTCACCGGTGGCACGACCGCCGGTTTCGTGACCGTGTACCCGTGCACTGCTCAACCTCCGAATGCATCGAATGTGAATTTCGTGGCCCAGCAGACCGTGGCCAATGCGGTTCTGGCTCGAGTCTCGAGTCGAGGTTCGGTGTGCTTCTACGTCCTCGGTGCGACCCACCTACTGGCCGATGTCTCCGGATACACGGCGTCGGGAGGGGGCCTCAACACGTTTGCACCCGTGCGCATCGTCGACACTCGGGTCAGCCTCGGCCCAGTGCCGGGTACTTGAGGTCGAAGACGGCCAGCCAATTCTCTCACCCGGTGCCAGCCTGTCTAGCCTGACTGCATGGACATCAAGGGAGCAAGTGCAATCGTCACGGGTGGAGCATCGGGAATCGGAGCGGCATCGGCTCGCCTCCTGGCTGCTCGTGGGGCCAAGGTCGTCGTGGCCGACCTGCAAGAAGACAAGGGAACGGCGGTGGCCAAGGAGATCGGCGGCGCGTTCTGCAAAGTGGACGTGACCAAGACCGAGGACATCATCAACGCCGTCGAGATGGCCAAGTCCATGGGACCTTTGCGGGTCCTGGTGAACTCGGCAGGTATCGGTTGGGCACAGCGGACCGTCGGTAAGGACGGTTCGTACGACTCCGCGGCCAATCTGGATGCCTACAAGAAGGTCATCGCCATCAACTTGATCGGCACCTTCGACTGCATCCGCATTGCCGCGACCGCCATGAGTACCACCGAGCCCCTCGAATTCGGCGAGCGTGGTGCCATCGTGAACATCGCCTCGGTGGCGGCTTTCGATGGTCAGATCGGGCAGGCCGCCTACTCCAGTTCCAAGGGTGGTGTGGTCGGCATGACCTTGCCGGTGGCCCGCGACCTGGCCGCAGTGGGAATTCGCGTGAACACGGTGGCCCCCGGTCTCATCGACACGCCGATCTATGGCGAAGGCGAAGGCAGCGAAGTCTTCAAGGGCAAACTGCAATCGGGTGTGCTCTTCCCGAATCGCCTGGGTTTCGCCACCGAACTGGCATCGATGGTGGTGGAGTGCGCGACGAACAGTTACATGAATGCCGAGACCATCCGCGTGGACGGTGGCATTCGCATGCCACCCAAGTGACCGACGCCAGGACCGACCTCACGTCGTGTAGTCGGCATTGATGCGGATGTAGCCATCGGTGAGGTCGCAGCCCCATACCGTTGCGGCGGCCGAACCGGTCATGAGACTGACGTGGATCACCACGTCGGTGCCGCGCATGTAGGAACTCAGTGCCTCGAGGCCACTGACGTCCACCGGAGTCGGGTAGACCTCTTGGTCACCGAAACGAATGACCACGTCATCCTGGTCGATGTCGCGGAACTCGCTGCACTTGCCGATGGCCATCGCCACTCGACCCCAATTGGGATCGGCGCCGTGTACTGCGGTCTTCACCAGTGGCGAATTGACGATGGACTTGGCCACTGTCTTGGCCTGGGCGATGTCGCGGGCACGATCGACGCGGACCTCGATCAGCTTCTCGGCCCCTTCGCCGTCGCGCGCAACCTGCTTCGTCAGCGAGAGGCAGACGTCCTCCACGGCGATTTCGAAGGCAGTGGGATCGACGGGTCCGGCCATCCCGGAAGCCAGGACGACGGCTGTGTCCGAGGTCGACGTGTCGGAGTCGACCGACACGCAATTGAAGGTGCGATCGATGACGCGACGCCAGACGCCGTCGAGCATCGACGGGTCGACGGCGGCATCGGTGAACACCATGGTGATGAGCGTGGCCATGTCCGGTTCGATCATGCCGACACCCTTGGCCACTCCGACCACGCGCGCCGGGCTTCCCTCGATGGTGGCCTCGGCGATCTTGGCCACGGTATCGGTGGTCATGATTCCCTCGGCCACGGAAAAGGCGTCACGGTCCGGAAGGGGAACAGGAAGCTCGTCCAGTCCCGCGCGAATACGATCCATCGGATAGGGGCGACCGATGACCCCGGTGGAGGCGATCACCACATCACTAGGAAGGCAACCGAGTCGTTCGGCAACCCGGGTCACGATTTCCTCGGCTTGGGCGAGACCGGTCGGGCCGTTTGCGACGTTGGCATTCTTCGAGATCACCACCATTGCCCGGGCACGGTGATCGACCAGATGACGTCGACTCACCTCCACGCTCGGTCCGGCAAATCTGCTCTTGGTGAAGACTCCGGCGGCAGCCACATTGGTCTCGGCAGCCACCACGGTGAAATCTCGGCTGTCGTCCTTGATTCCGATGTTGGTGACGTAACTCGAGAATCCGAGGGGGAGGCTGATCACGGCCCCTCAGTTCTTGTGCAACGCGGCGTTGAGTCCGCCCCAGGAGCCGGACCGGGGAACCGCCTCGACGGCCCCGGTGACGCTGTTGCGCCGGAAAAGAAGATTGTTGGCCCCCGAGAGAGCGACACCCTTGACCACATCGCCATCGGGCACTGTGATGCGCGTGCCGGCGGTGATGTAGAGCCCGGCCTCCACGATGCAGGCGTCACCCAGGCTGATTCCGATTCCACTATTCGCACCGAGCAAGCACCGTTCTCCGATGCTGATGACTTCTTTCCCTCCGCCGGACAGCGTTCCCATGATCGAGGCGCCACCTCCGATGTCGCTGCCATCGCCGACGATCACACCGGCAGAAATGCGGCCCTCCACCATGGATGCGCCAAGCGTGCCGGCATTGAAGTTGCAGAAGCCCTCGTGCATGACGGTGGTGCCGGGGGCCAGATGAGCACCGAGACGCACTCGATCGGCATCGGCGATTCGGACACCGGAGGGAATCACGTAATCGGTCATGCGCGGGAACTTGTCCAGACCGTGAACCGTGAGCATGCGTCCGCTGCGACGCTCTTCGAATCGAACGCGTTCCACGCGCTCGGGTAGGACAGGTCCAAGATTGGTCCAGGCAACGTTGGTCAAGAGACCGAATGCGCCGTCCAGATTCAGCGAGCGCGGTGTGGCCAAACGATGCGAGAGGAGGTGCAGACGCAGATAGACGTCGATGGCATCGGCTGGTGGTGCATCGGTGTCGACGACTGCGGTGTGGGACTGCACACGCACCCCCCGGAGTGCGTGCTCCTG
>JBMTPW010000144.1:0-5236 GCA_049444115.1 Ilumatobacteraceae bacterium
CATCACCAGACTTCCTCCGTGGGACTGGAACTCGTCGACATAACTGTCCATCCGTCCGGCAGTGGTCGGACCGAAGGATCCGCTCGCCATTCCGTCGGGTGTCTTGGCCGGACCGGCGTAGTACACGGCCATGTCCTTGATGTAGTCCGGTAGTCCCAGTCCGGCGTCCAGTCGTTCTTTCAACTTGGCATGGGCGATATCGCGGGCCACCACCATCGATCCGCTCAGGCTGAGACGCGTCTTGACCGGGTACTTGGTCAACTCCGCGCAAATCTCGGCCATCGGTCGATCGAGGTCGATGGCGATCACCGGCGAATCCTGCAGTTCCTCATGGGTCACATCGGGGAGGAAACGCGCCGGATCAGTTTCGAGTTGTTCGAGGAACAGTCCGTCACGGGTGATCTTGCCCAACATCTGGCGGTCTGCCGAACACGACACCGCCATGGCCACCGGACACGACGCACCGTGACGCGGCAGACGGATGACTCGTACGTCGTGGCAGAAGTACTTGCCACCGAATTGGGCTCCGATCCCGGTCTCTTGGGAGAGTTTGAGAATGCGGCTCTCCATGTCCAGATCGCGGAATCCATGCCCCTGTGGGCTGCCGGTGGTGGGAAGCGAGTCGAGATATCGGGCACTGGCCAATTTGGCGGTCTCGACCGCGTGTTCCGCCGAGGTTCCACCGATGACCACCGCGAGGTGATACGGCGGGCAGGCGGCCGTGCCGAGCGTCTTCATCTTCTCGAACAACCACGGGAAGAGCGACTTGTCGTTGAGCAGAGCCTTGGTCTCCTGGAAGAGATAGCTCTTGTTGGCGCTTCCTCCACCCTTGGCGAGAAAGAGGAACTTGTATTCGTCGCCGTCGGTGGCGTTGATCTTGATCTCGGCCGGCAGATTGTTGCCGGTGTTCACCTCGTCGTACATGGTGAGCGGAGCCATCTGGCTGTAGCGAAGATTGCTCGTGAGATAGGTGTTGAAGACTCCGCGGGCAATGGCTTCCTCGTCGCCACCGCCGGTGAAAACGAACTGGCCCTTCTTGGCCTTGACGATGGCGGTACCGGTGTCCTGGCACATGGGCAACACTCCGCCTGCCGAGATGGCCGCATTCTTCAGCAGGTCGAGGGCGACGAATCGATCGTTGTCGCTGGCTTCGGGATCATCGAGAATGTTGCGCAACTGTTGCAGATGGCCCGGGCGCAGGAAGTGAGCGATCTCGCGCATTCCCTCCTGGGTCAAGCGGGTGACGGCCTCGAGATCGACTTTGAGGAACGTTCCTTCGGATGTCTCGAATGTGGAAACACCTTCAGTGGAGACGAGTCGATACGGAGTGTCATCTTTCCCCAGTGGGAGGATTTCGGTGAAGGCGAAGTCGGCCATGGGACCACGCTACGCCCCTCGTGCATCACTGCGCATGTCTCCGTCGTGTGAACGCGTTCAGGTCCAGGAACGACGTGATTCAGCGGTCCTTCATTCGTTTGGGATCGGTCGTGGCCGGATCGAGTGGCCACTTGTGCTTGGGATATCGGCCGGCCATGTCCTTGCGCACCTCGCTCCACGAGCCACTCCAGAACGCCGGCAGGTCAGCGGTGATCTGGATGGGTCGATCGGCGGGGGAGAGCAGATGCAGGACCAGAGGAACCCGACCACCGGTGATCGTCGGATGAATGGAGAGACCGAAGAGATCCTGCACTCTGACGCGCACGATCGGAGCCGTTCCGTCCTGCAATGCCTGCTCGTAATCGATCATCACCGTTCGCCCGGAGGCGCAGGTGAAGTCACGTGGTGCCAACTCGTCCAGTTGTGAGCCCTCCGGCCACGGAAGCATGGACCGGAGAATCACGGTCATGTCCAGACGTCGGACCTCGTCGAACGATGTCATGCCGGTGAGGAACGGGATCAGCCATTCCTCCATGCCACCGATGAGTTCGCGGTCGCTCCACTCGGGCCAGGGCTCACCGATCTCCCGGTGCAAGAAGGTCACCCGACTTCGCAATTGCTGAGAAGCCGGAGTCCAGGGCAACGGCCGGAGTCGTTGTTGCACGATGTAGTCCACCATGGCGGCAGTGATTTCAGGTCCCGGACGGGGCCGTTGCGTCGTTTCGGACAGTCGCATTCGATCCAGTCGAATCACCGTTCGTTCAACGAAGTCCTGTCGTTCGCGATCCCAGATGACCGTGCATTCGGTGTCGACGTCCTTGTGCAGGACGTCGACGATGTCCGAGGCACGTACTGCGGCGGCCATGCGGATCCGAGCATTCTTGCGATCGCCGTCGACATCGGCCGCCACCACGAAGAGTTCCTCCGCCAGCTGATCCCGCGGCGGGCACCAGGCTGCCGAGCCGGTACGCAATTGGTATTGGCCGGGCTGGCGGCGCATGGCGAGTCGATCCGGATACGCCAGAAGCAGTACCGCACCCGTGGCATCGGAGTCGATGTCGACATCGAAGGAAACTCCCGAGCGTCGGGCCAGATCTCGCGCCCGGTCGCGGATGCGTTCCACCGAACGACGGTCGACCCGTTCGTTGTGCGTTGTTCCCGAGAGGATGTCGATACGTAGTCCGAGATCGGTTGGAATGTCATCGGGTCGACCGTTGAAGAGATCGCGTTCGTCGAGCAGAGCGGCCAACAGGCAAGCCAGGCTCTGATGCGACGTGGATGCCGCACTGATCATGTGGGCGAGTCGCGGGTGCACCGGGATGGCCAACATTCGTCGTCCGGTCTCGGTGGGGCGACCATCTGCAGCGAGCGCTCCGAGCATGTTCAAAAGGGCTCGAGCCTGCTGCAACGCGGCTCTTGGTGGAGGATCGGGAAAGCGGAGATCCTCGAGGGGTGTTCCCCACTGGGCTATCTCCAGTGACAATCCAGCGAGGTCCACGCGCAGGATTTCAGGATCCAAGTGAGCGCGCCGCGAACCGTGTTCGAGTTTGCTCCACAATCGATAGGCGACGCCGGGCGATTGTCGACCGGCGCGACCGGCGCGTTGTTCGGCCGAGGCGCGCGCCGTGGGAACGGTCGTGAGGCGGGTCATCCCGGAGCGCTGATCGTGCACCGGTGTGCGGGCCAGCCCGGCATCCACCACCACGCGAACACCATCCACGGTGAGGCTGGTTTCGGCGATGTCGGTGCTGAGAACCACCCTCCGGCGACCGGGGGGTGACGTTCGCAGAGCGAGATCCTGTTCCTCGAGAGTCAACGCACCGGCCAACGCGTGCACATCCACCGTGTCGGCAAGATCGGGCGGGAGTGCCGTGCGGAGAACGTTCTGGACGCGACGGATTTCGCCGATGCCGGGCAGGAAGACCAACACATCGCCCTCGGCTTCGCGCAGCGCCCGCCCGACCACCGCCGGGACGGCGTCCACTGGACGTTCACCTTTGCGCGGTGGCGCCCAGACGATGTCGACCGGATGCTGCCGACCGGAACTGGTGACGACTGGAGCTGGTTCGGGGGCCGCCAGGAGTGCGGCGAGTTTGGCGGCTTCGGCAGTCGCCGACATCGCCAGGATCCGTAGATCCGAACGCACGGTGCTCTGCACGTCGAGAGCAAAGGCCAGGCCGAGGTCGGTGGGCAGATGACGTTCGTGCACCTCGTCGAAGATCACCAGTCCCACTCCCGACAGCGTCGGGTCGCTCTGGAGTCGGCGCGTGAGAATTCCTTCGGTCACTACTTCGATGCGCGTCGCCGGACCGATGACCCGTTCATCACGTGTCTGGTAGCCGACGAGGTCTCCGGGTCGTTGGCCGATCAGATCGGCGAGTCGTCGCGCTGCAGCCCGCGCAGCCAGGCGCCGGGGTTCGAGCATGACGATGCGTCGTCCGTTCAACCACGGCTCGTCCAGAAGGCGCAATGGCACCACCGTGGTCTTGCCCGCGCCCGGCGGAGCAACGAGGACCGCATTGCGTCCATCGTCCAGAGCACGACGAAGATCGTCGATGGCGTCTTCGACGGGAAGATCGGTGGGCGGGATCAGAGCAGGAGATACCAAGGGGCGAGAATCAACCCGAAGCCGGGGTGCCGGCGAAAGCTGCCGGATCACCGGCCAACGGAATGGCCGGAGCAGTCCAGGCCGTCGTGGCGGCGATTTCCTTGGCGACGCGACGCCAATCGAGCGGGTTCCAGCCCTCGGCGGCGGCTGGAACCGAACCGTCGGAGCGAATGAACACGAAGGCAGGTAGCGAACCGAGGCCCAGGGCACGAACCACCGAGCGATCGGGGTCGGCGAAGACCAGGAACTCACGTCCCAAGGGTCCGAGGAATTGTCGGGCTTCGTCGGGGGAACAGGTGACGATGAAATTGGCGCGAGCCGCCGAGCCACTGAAGGCGCGCAGGATGCGGGCTGCTGTGGACAACACCCACGAACTCTCGTTCGTGTAGGGGTCCAGCACCACTGAGACCAAATGGAACGTGGTCAACCATTCACCGAGCGGTCGCGGTGGCTGCCCCTGGCCGTCGAGGGCGTCGGGGACGACGGGTTCGAGGACGAGATCGAGGGAGGGATTCGCAACCACGTCCCAACGGTAGCGGGTCGCGTCGTCGTCAGTCAGTTCCCGTCCTGCCATCTCCGGCACACGGTCGCTCGTTCTCATGCACGGGCCTGGCCGCGTCGAGGAAACCGTCAGGCAATGGGGGTGAAACGAACGCGTTTTGGCACCATTTCGCGCCCAAGGTCTGAGGGGGGTGATCGTGGTCGGGAGTAAGGTCGGAGCATGGCCAACAAGCGTGCTTCCATCACCATGACCGAGGACGAGATCACCGCCTTTCTCGCCGACCAGACCGTGCTCAACGTGGCCTCGATCGGTCCCAGTGGACACCCCCATCTGGTGGCCATGTGGTACGTGGTGATGAACGGCGAGATCGTCTTTTGGACCTTCGGCAAGAGTCAGAAGGTGCTCAACCTCCGGCGGAACTCGAAGATCACCGGACTCATCGAGAGCGGCGACTCCTACGACCAACTCAAGGGACTCGAAATCGTCGGAACTGCCCGATTGATCGAGGACTACGACACGATCCTGTCCATCGGCAAGGCCGTCGGGCTCAAGTACAACGGTGAGGGAGCCATCAGCGATGCCGCCATGCCGTTCCTGGAGGCTCAGGCCAAGAAGCGGATCGGAATCGCCATCGAGGTCGAGAAATACGTCTCTTGGGATCACACCAAGATGGGTGGGGGCTACTGATCGAGGCGGCGTCCGCCGACGAGCGGGCATTGTCCATCTCCCCGGGTCTCAATTACTCTGTT
>JBMTPW010000145.1:0-5234 GCA_049444115.1 Ilumatobacteraceae bacterium
GATGTCATGAGTAGACACATGATGTCGTGGGACCGGGGACGACAGTCCGGGACTGTGTGTCTGGGACTGTGTGTCTAGGACTATGTATCCAGGATGATCTGCCGAGGATTATCTGTCCCGGACTACGTGTCAGTTATTCAGCTCGACGAGTTCGCTGCCCTCGTTGCGGATCTCGCCGTCCTTCCAAAGGAACTGCCCGAGAAGAGCGGCCAGCCCAGCCATGGATAGCCCGACCACGATGGGAAAGCCCAACAAGGCGATGATGAGGACAATTGCTCCGGCCATGGTCCAAAACTACTTCACGGACGGCGTTACCGAGACTTCTTGCGGACCGACGCCTTCGAGACCTTCTTGGTCATGACCTTGCGCACGCCCGGCTTCTTGATTGCCGGCTTCGTCGCCGCCGGCTTCTTGGTCGCTGGCTTCGTCGCCGGCTTCTTGGCTCCAGCCTTCTTCGCCGAAACTTTCTTGGCCGCGGTCTTCTTCCCGGGCTTCGCCCCACGCACTGGCTTATAAGCCCAGGCTTCGATTTCGACCGCTCCGCCGAAGGGCAACGCCGCCACGCCGATGGTCGACCGCGCCGGACGTGCCCCGCCGAAGGACTCGACGTACGCCGCATTGAAGGTGGAGAAGGTGTCCATGTCGGTGAGGAAGCACAACGTCTTGGCAACATCATTGATGGTGACGCCGGCTTCTTTCAGCCGCTCCTTCAAGTTCTTCACTGCCTGTGTGGTTTGCGCCGACACGCCACCGGGTACCAGGGCACCGTTCTCGATGCCGAGCTGACCGGACACGATGACCCAGTCACCGGCTCGCACGACCGGGGTGTAGGGGCCAACGGGAGCCGCCGCTCGCGACGACGCTGATGATTTCTTCGAAGCCATGCCCGTACTCTACGCCCGGGCTGTGGCACGGCTCATAGCCGAGACGAAGTCTTGATGCTCCCGGATCACGAGCCGCGCGAGCACGGCCATGCCGGCGGGAATCCCGCGTGTCGCCATGCCGCCGCGGCCACCGCAGCGAATACTGCATCGCTGCCGTTGACAGGATCGTGGATCACGGAAACGCTCGTCACGGAACCTTGAACCGGAGGATCGTGCTCGACGATCTCGACCTCGATCTCGGGCATGTCGACGGCCCGCAGGATGCCGAAGGACCTGATGGTCAGATCGACCGCCTCGCCCGAATCGTTCACCGCAATGCCTTCGCAGCGCACCCATCCCAGGGCCATATGCGCCGCACCGATGCAATACGATCGCAGCACGACAGGATCGAGAACCGGTCCACACTTCACCCGAACCCGTACGACGTCATCGCTGACCGAGGCCCATGCTTGGGCTCCCTCGGGTGAGATCACGTAGTCGGTGTACACCTGATCCGAAATGCTCAGGTCCCTTGAACCGCGAACTGCGCTGCGCATCACCGCGATTTCAGCCCAGCCGGCGGCTCGTAATGCAAGCGATGTCGACAGTGATCTCGCTCCTGAACCTTTCGAAGTGGTGATCGATGAACCGGTCCCAGTCTCCGAACCCTCGATCTCGTGCAGCACCCAATCGGGGGCGTAACTCTTCATGAGTTCAGGCAATCCTGGTGTGCTCACGGCCCACAGCTCACCAGATCCATCGGCGCGTACCCCGAGAGCCATCGGTGGACGCTTGGGTCCATGGCGCACGACGTCTTCGCGGGACAGGATCACCCGCATCGGTCGACCATGTTCATCGGCGAGTCGACGAGCGACGGCACCGAGATCCAGGTACTGATCATTGTCTCCCCGGTCGGATTTCTTGGGATCGATGTCCCCGGAATTCTTCCCACCGAGCTTTCCAAAGTTCTTGCCGCCGAACGACCCACCATTCACCAAGGGTCCAACGGGTTCACCGCCGGGAACACACCACACCGCATCTGGTTCCAGATATCCGGGTTCGACCCACGTCGTTTGCAAGGTCAGCGTGAAACCGTGATCGTGGAAATCGTGATCGTGAAAGCTGTGATCACGAAAGCCGTGATCGCGGGGACCATCATCACCATGGTCACGCGCCACCCCCACGGGCCACGACACCGGGACAGTCGACTTGCGTCCAGGCACCACGCCGGCAACCTGACGGGCCGCGGCCGGAGTCTCACCGACTACCCAATTGCCCTCCGGTGACAGCACTGCCACAAGAGCATCATCCGGCGCACGATCATCAGCGAATCCCCCCTCACCGAGAGCGACCTGCGGATCCACCTTCTGCGACGCCCGGCCTTCGATGGTGGCCCGCTGCGAGGCCAGGTCCAAGTTGCGCCCACCATGAATGTCGCCACGTCGATCATCATGACCATCACGTTCACGTCGACCCGACGCCACGATCACGGCCGCCTCGTGAATCGTCTGCCAGCCGGTGCAGCGACACAGGTGCGCCAACAATGCCGTGTTCACCGTGTCTCTGAGATCGTCATGCCGACCTTCGAGACGGGGATGCATGGCGACCTTCGGTGCCAGGCGCATGATGATTCCCGGTGTGCAGAACCCGCACTGACTCCCGCCGGTGGCGCACAGAGCCTCGGACCAGGTCTCGCGAATCTCTTCGTCGAGACCCTCGAGAGTCGTGACCGAGCGATCCCTCACCCGGGTCACGGGAGTCACGCACGCCACCCGCGGCTCGCCATCCACCCACACCGTGCAGCAACCGCATTGACCCTGCGGAGCGCAACCGTCCTTGACCGAGGTCACGTGATGGGGAGTGGTACGCAAACTTTCACGCAATGCCGTCAGCAACGTGCCCTCAGCTGGCACGGTAACGGCCTGATTGTTCAAGATGAACGAGATCATCGGCGTCCCGGACTTCATCTCAGTCACGATCTCGGACACGGTCTCTGACATCTCTGTGACATCTCTCTGTCATTTCTCGGGCATCTCTCTGACATTTCTCGGGCATCTCTCAGATTTCTCTCAGGCATCTCTCAGATATCTCTCAGGCATCTCTCAGGTATCCGGGTTCCAGGGAACGGTGATTCGTGTACGTCCACTCACATGATCAGGCTAAACCAGCGAGCGCGATTCCCTGGTTACGTTTCTCCCGATACGGTTGGTCGCGTGCAAGAAGATCTGAATCCCCGTGATCAAGTCATGTGTCATCAAAATGGTGACGACTCGTCCCCAGTGTTCACGCGTCGACACGTGCTCCGTGTCGGGTCACTCGGTCTGAGCACTCTCGGCACACTGACTCTTGGATCACTGACTATCGGCTCGTCGTTGACTGCGCTGCTCTCGGCCTGCGGGGGGTCGGAGGAGGGGTCAACCACTGGATCGGGAGACTCTGGGGGATCCGGAAACCCTGGAGCACTAGGAGACCCAGATGGCCTTGGTCCCATCGATCCGTCCATGGCCCTGGTGCAACGGTGGGTCCCTGATCAGCTCGCGCCGGGATTCGTACGTCTGCCAATTTCTCTCGCCGATGACGCCGGACTGCTCGATGCCGGCCCCGATGTCCTCACCGGCAAGATTCTCGATTACCTCGACAATTCGATCGTCGTCGACGGCTTGTCGGCCACTCGCATGTCGGTCGGTCCGGGAACACCACCATTCTGGGTGTTCACCGCCACTCTGACCGATCCCGCCGTCTACGCCCTCGTGGTCGATGGCGGGCCGGCAGAAGGTGCCGCTCTACAGATCAATGAAGGTGACTTCATGCCGGTGCCACGCGTGGGGCAGATGCTGCCCACACTGGATACGCCGACGGTCGATGATCCTCGCGGTATCGCCATCATCTGCACCCGCACTCCCGAGCCGTGTCCGTTCCATGATGTGACCCTCTCCCAGGCATTGGGGACTGGTCAGCGAGTCGTGTTCCTGGTGGGCACGCCGGCCCATTGTCAGACGGCCGTGTGCGCGCCGGTTCTCGATTCGTTGATCGAGATTGCCGGCCGGTACCCCGACGTCGCCTTCATCCACGCCGATGTGTACGCCGACGAGGCCGCGACCCAACTGGCTCCGGTGATCAGTGATCTATCGCTCACCTTCGAGCCGGTGTTGTGGATCACCGACACTGCCGGCACGATCACCCATCGCTTCGAGGGCGTCTGGGCGATCAGCGAAGTTACCGACGCGTTGGGCTGAGGTTCTCGGAGAAGCTCCTCAACTGAACGACTGGCCGCAACCGCAGGAGCGAGTGGCATTGGGATTGGTGATGTTGAATCCCGCCTGATTGAGGCCGTCTTTGTAGTCGAGCGTGGCG
The DNA here is from genome assembly GCA_049444115.1 of Ilumatobacteraceae bacterium. GTDB lineage: Bacteria > Actinomycetota > Acidimicrobiia > Acidimicrobiales > Ilumatobacteraceae > Casp-actino8. The sequence continues at coordinate 4,218 of JBMTPW010000145.1, forward strand.
CCCTGCAACAGTTGAGCCGACGCCGGATCCACGACCACTTTCACGGCGTCGCCGTAGGAGGCCTGAAGATCTTCATCGGTGATGTCGCTGTCGAAGAACATCTCATAGGAGAATCCGCTGCATCCGCCGGGACGCACGGCCACGCGCAACGCCATGTCGGTGGCGCCCTCGGCGACGAGGAGTTCCTTGACCTTGACGGCGGCGGTGTCGGTGAGAGTGATCATGGTCGGCTCCTGAAAGTCATCATGGTCCGGTCATTTTCGCTCGACCGGCCATGGTCATGATACCGGCCGACATGATTTGGTATCCACGCGAGACCCGGTGTCCCGAAGCACGCAGAACATGGCCCAGTCGCGGAAAATCGGGTCGGCGATAGCCTGAGATCATGTCTGGCGAGGAACGGTCACGGGTCTTTCCCCCGCCCTCGGTGGATGAGGTCACCAACTTGTTGCGGGCGGTCATCGACCCCGAACTGGGCAGCGACATCGTGGATCTGGGCATGGCCCGCTGCGAGGACGTGACTGCCGATGGCCAGGTCACCGTGGCCGTGAAACTGACCATCGGTGGCTGTCCACTGCGGGCTCAGATCAAGAAGGACATCGAGTCCCGGGTGGAAACCCATCCGGGCGTCACCAAGGTGAAGATCTCTTGGGGCGAGATGACCAGTGACGAACGCTCGGCCACCATGGCCAAGGCCCGCTGGAACGCCAAGGAACGAGCCACCGACACGGCGATCTCCCCGACGACCCGGATCCTGGCGATCGCCTCGGGAAAGGGAGGCGTGGGCAAGAGTTCGGTCACCGTGAACCTGGCGGCGGCCATTGCCTCGATGGGTTACACCGTCGGAGTGTTGGACGCCGACATCTGGGGATTCTCGGTGCCGCGCATGTTGGGTCTCGATCAGCGTTTGGAGGCCGAGCAGGACGACGCCTCGGGCCGGCCGAAGATCCAACCCAATACGCGAGTGATCCCCGCGGCGACCGAACCCGTGTCGACGATGTCCGAGACGTCAGTACC
>JBMTPW010000146.1:0-5231 GCA_049444115.1 Ilumatobacteraceae bacterium
CCTATCCCCGAGTCGGCGAAGTGCCCGTCGATTCGGCGACGAAGGTGATGGCCACCTTCCATGAGATCGCCGGTAGCGATGGCCAACGCCAGATCCGCATGTTCGTGAAGGGCGCTCCGGATGTGGTGATGAACCACGCCACCACCGCCATCGGCGCCGGAGGGGCAACCGTTCCCATGACTGGCGCCCGGGCCGAACTGGACGCCTCCAACGACCGCCTGGCCGGTGAAGGAATGCGGATTCTCGCCGTGGCCCAGCGTGATATCGCTGTCGAAGCCTGGGACGAATTCCTACGCTCCGGCGCAGACCCGGCCGGACTGATCGACGATCTCACTCTTCTCGCATTGGTGGGAATCGTGGATCCCCCGCGACCCGAAGCCAAGACGGCCATCGCCGAAGCTCAGACCGCCGGTATCCGAGTGAAGATGATCACCGGTGACCACGCCAAAACGGCCGCGGCCATCGGTGCCGAACTCGGACTATCGCAGGGGCCATTGGTGGCCGTGACCGGTAACGACCTCGATCACATGACCGATGAGGACCTCGACCGCAGGATCGAGGACATCTCGGTGTTCGCTCGCGTCGCTCCGGAGCACAAGATTCGCATCGTGGCTGCTCTGCAGCGGCGCGGTCACGTGGTGGCCATGACCGGGGACGGCGTGAACGACGCCCCAGCCCTGAAAAAGGCCGACATGGGAGTCGCCATGGGGATCACCGGCACCGAAGTGACCAAGGAAGCCGCCACCATGGTGCTCGCCGACGACAACTTCGCCACCATCGTGGGTGCCGTCAAGCGCGGCCGCACGATCTACGACAACATCGTCAAGTTCGTTCGCTTCCAGTTGAGCACCACCGTGGGATTCGCCATGCTCTTCTTGGCCGCTTCGATCTTCGACATCGCCACCGGCAAACCCTTCGCAGCAGTGGCAATTCTCTGGGTGAACATCATCATGGATGGCCCGCCGGCCATGGCTCTGGGCCTCGATCCGGGTGACTCCGACATCATGCACCGCAAGCCGCGGCCGACCACCGAAAGGATCCTGACCGCCAAGCGCTGGACGGCCGTGATCTACTCGTCGGTGATCATGGCCCTCGGCACCCTGGCCATCCTGGTGTGGGCGCCCGGTCCGGAAGCCGAAGCCGGTGTTCCCACGGTTGCGGGCACCATGGCCTTCAACGCCTTCGTGCTCTTCCAGTTCTTCAACATCTTGAACGTCCGCAGCGACCGCCACACGGTGTTCCGCCGACTGACCTTCACCAACAACAAGTTGTGGATCGCCCTCGGTGCAGTGCTCGTCCTTCAGGTGGGCGTGACACACGTGGGCTTCATGCAGACCCTCTTCGACACCACGTCGATCTCGTTCAACCAGTGGCTGGTGTGCATCACCGTGGCCTCGAGCGTCCTGTGGCTGGAAGAGCTGCGCAAGTTCGTCATCAGAAGAACCGACCGAAAGGAGACAGTTCCGTCATGAAATGCCCCGTCTGCCCCGATACCGATTTGGTCATGGCCGATCGGCAAGGAATTGAAATCGACTATTGCGCCAAGTGCCGCGGCGTCTGGTTGGACCGCGGCGAATTGGACAAGATCATCGAGCGCTCCACAGAGGATGCACGACCAGCTGGACGTCGTGACGACAGCGACGAGCACCGACGCCCCTTCCGCAAGGACGACAGCGACGAGCACCGGCGTCCGTATCCCAAGTACGACGACGATTACTACCGCGGCAAGCCGTACAAGAAGAGCAAGACCAAGAGCATCTTCGGCGAGATCTTCGACTTCTGAGACCCATCGCTCGAATCCCCCGCACACCATTCGAAAGGAGACAATTCGCATGTTCAAGAACACGATGAAGACTTCCGTCCTCTTGGCCGCCCTTGGTGGATTGATCGTCGCTGTCGCCGCCCTCCTTGGCGGCGGCAGCAATGGGGCGATCATGATCGGTCTGGCCATCGCCCTGGTCATGGTGGGTGGCAGCTACTGGTTCAGCGACCGTCTGGCGTTGCGCTCGGCCAAGGCGCAGATCGTCACCGAGAACGAGGCCCCCGAGTTCTATGCCATGGTTCGGTCGCTTGCCGAACGAGCCAACATGCCCATGCCCCGAGTGGCCATCTCCCCGGCCGAACAGCCCAACGCCTTCGCTACCGGTCGCGGACCTCGCAATGCCGTGGTGTGCGCCACCCAAGGTCTCCTGCAATCCATGCCCAAGGACGAAGTGGAAGGCGTGATGGCGCACGAGCTGATGCACGTGCGCAATCGAGACATCCTCATCGGGTCGGTGGCTGCCGCCATCGCCACCGCGATTTCGGCCATCGCCCAGATGGCCTACTTCGCCGCGTTGTTCGGTGGCAGCCGCGACGACGAGGACCGACCCAATCCGATCGCGGTGCTCCTGATCTCGATGCTGGCACCCCTGGCGGCTTCGCTCATCCAGATGGCCGTCAGCCGCAATCGGGAGTTCGAGGCGGATCGCAGCGCCGCCGAATTGCTGGGAACCGGGGAGCCGTTGGCGCGAGCACTGGAGCGGATCGAGGTGCTCGCGGCGCGCTCACCCATGAACGTCGCTCCGGCACAGGCTCAGGCCTACATCCACAATCCGCTGGCCGAATACCGTCGCCGACCCCACAGTGGCGTCAATCTGGCCCGCCTGTTCTCCACGCATCCGAGTACCGACGAGCGCATCCGTCGGCTGCGGGCGATGCGCTGAGTTCTAAGGAAACAAATCGAGTCCGAGCGGTGCCGTCGCCTCGGCGGCATCCTCGGGCGACACGAAGGCGCCATACCCGTCACGCTCCAGGACGTCGGCCAATTCCGGGCCACCACTTTCCACGATGCGACCCTTCACGAGGATGTGCACACGGCTCGGCTGCAATTCGGTCAGCAGGCGGCTGTAGTGGGTGATGACAAGAGCCCCGAGCCCATCCTCTCGAGTCGCCTGCATGACTCGACGGGCGCAGTCGCGTAAGGCATCGACGTCCAATCCCGAATCCAGTTCGTCCAGGATGGCGAAACGGGGCTTCAGGATCGACAGCTGCAGGGTCTCATTTCGCTTCTTCTCTCCACCTGAGAGATCGACGTTCAAGGCCCGATGCCACAACCGAGAGTCGAAGCCGATCCGATCGGATTCCGCACGCAGGAGAGATTCCAACCCATCGACGTCGGCTCCGCGACCGCGGGCCTTGAGAGCTTCCACCAAGACGTCGTACAGCATCACACCCGGAACTTCTGTCGGATACTGCATCACCAGATGGAGGCCGGCTTCGGCTCGTTCCCAGGTACCCAGACCCAACATCTCACGACCGTCCAAAGTGATGGACCCCGCGGTCACCTCGTAACCAAGTCGACCCATGACCACGGCTGAAAGGGTGCTCTTGCCGGCGCCATTGGGTCCCATGACCGCATGCACCTCGCCCGAGGACAGGCTCAGGTCGATCCCGCGCAAGATGGGCTTGCCAGCCACCGACGCATGGAGTCCATGGATTTCCAGCCGGCTCATGTGGTGCTCCCGTTCAGGCCGATCGAAACCTGGCCGTTGCCGACGGTCACCGTGTACACCGCCACCGACTGGGTGGCTGGCAAGGTGTCGGGTTCTCCGGTCACCAAACTGAAGGCACTCCCGTGTTTCGGGCACTCGAGTTGACGTTCCTCACACCACACTTCGCCACCCGAGAGCGAGACATTCGCATGACTGCAGATGTCGCCAATGGCATAGAAGTCGTCACCGATACGCACGACAGCAACAGGTATTCCATTCACGGTCACCCGAGTCGCAGTTCCTGGAAGGAATTCATCAACGGATCCAACGGCGGTCATGTCGCTCATGACCTCCCCCCATCGTCGAGATGAAGCTTGCGCGCCACCTTGTCGCGCAATGAACTGGCCAGGTCACCGACAGGCAGTTGTTACAATACTTCGTCGAAGAATCCAAGGACGCTCAGTCGCTGGGCGACATCGGGATGGATACCGCGACTCTCCAAGTAGAAGAGTTGGTCCTCATCGACGGGACCGACGGTCGAGGCATGTGAGCACTTCACTTCATTGGTTTCGATGTCCAGATTGGGCACGCTCTCGGCCCAGGCTCCACGCGACAGCGTCAGATTCCGATTCGTCTGGAACGCCACCGAACCCTTGGCATCCTTGTGGATCTTGATGAGTCCGGTGTAGACGCTCTTGGCGGTGTCCTGGACCGCTCCTTTGAAGAGCAAGTCACTGGTCGTGCGTGGCGCCACGTGTTCTTGCAAGGTGCGAAAGTCGTGCATCTGGGTTCCGCCAGCGAAGTACAGGGCCACTTGACGCGTGTTGCCGCCGATCCCCTCCAAACGTGCCGAGGTGCTGACACGGGCATAATCGCCACCGAGAGCCACGGTGGCCAACAGGGTGTCGGAATCACGGGACCCGATCGACCGCTGCTCACCAATTTGCCAGGCTCGGTCCCCGAGTTCGTTGATCCCGAGATACCGCACGCGTGCCGATTGCGCGGCCCGCGTCTCGAGCACTGGCACGACGAGCACTGCGCAATCGTCGGGGGACAAGAACCGCTCGACCACGGTGACTTCGGCATTCTCGGCAGCCCTGATGACGAGTCGCGGGAACGAAGCGATCCCCGAACGATCGAAGGAGTGGGTGATGAGGATCGGCGCGCTGATCACCGCGTGACGCGGCACGTCCACCACGATGACATCCATGTGGGCCACGTTGAGAGCGTCGAAGAGCTCGTCACTGACATCCGTGTCATCGAACAGCGCTGCCAGGTTGTGATCATCGACTGCGTCCTCCGGTCGGATGCGCGTGACCGTGACCGATCCCGCCGGCACATCGATGTCGATCTCACCGGAGCCGGGAGAGAACGCCGCCAGATCCAGTTCGGAGATGCGGCTGTATCGCCAGATCTCCTCGTCGGGACTGGGGAACGCAGCAACAGTGGCCCGTTCGAGGGCGACTCGGCGCAACGCCTGCCAGGACTTGCCGAGGGTGGCGACCAGATCGGGGGACGAAACAGGCACGACGAAATAGTACTACCGGGATAGGGGAAATTGACGGGCCGATTCGGACCGTTCAGTCGGTCTTGCGGCGACGGAATGGATTCCAGCGGGATCCGGATCGACGCCGTTCAGCTTCCACGTCGGCGAGAATCTGCGGACCGGCCGCGTTCAGGATGTCCTCGGCAGCATCGAGGATCGCCGCCGCCGATCCCTCATCGAGTCCCGGCGGGTCATCGGGCGTGCGCGGAGCG